>NZ_JBNNIW010000019.1:0-78862 GCF_050269715.1 Halomonas sp. NPDC076908
TCGGTCACGATAAAACGGAATGCGCGGTCACCATCATCCAGAACAGACGGTCACGTTCAAACGGAATGGGCGGTCACGATAGGGCGGAATACGCAGCAGTAGAGTACCCTGTGGGCCATCGCCGTCGCCGGGAAGAAGGAGTGCCGCTATTAGTCGATAAATTTGAGCGCCATTTAGCCACTCGGTTTCCGTCAAGTCACAGTCAAAAAATCGCAGAACTGTGCAGCCATCAGACAGTGCTTGAGGCGGTGCCGGTACACAAATTTATGGATTTATGGATGATTTAAAGCGGGCATAAACAACACCCGGTGCGCATAAGCACTACCGGGTGTTGTTGTGTTTACAGAAAGATCCCTCCTCACTGGTGTGGAATCATTCCTGCCAGTCTGACAGCTACACCAGTGGGAGGTGGCTTCAGCTCGCGACGATTGTCGCTTCTCACCTGATTCTTGAAAGGTGATCCTTCAAAGATGGCTATTCAAATGTTACCTGATCTCGCATACGGTCCACAGTGGCATTCCCAATACCGCTAACTCGGGTGAGGTCGTCAGCGTTTTCAAAAGCACCGTTTGTTTCACGCTCTTCAATGATCGCTTCGGCTCTACTTGGACCAATGCCAGGTAGTTCGGCCAATAGTTCAGCATCTGCAGTGTTCACATTGATGGGTGCCATGTCTTGCGCCAGAACGCCACTGGAAAAACCTAAACTAACGCTAAGTAGGACCGCAGCCAGCATTCCTTTAAGTGTCATTTTCATTTTCATTTTCGAGATCCTTTAATGACGGTTGGTAATAAAGGTACATGCGCGAGTTCCAGCAGTGAGAGGTGCGCCACATCAGGCGTTAAGTCTGAGCAAAGTGAACGTCGCAGCACTGTTAACTTAACTTTATAACCTGAATGATTCTGTAAGTGATCTACGACAGTATTTGTAAGTTTTTAGCTATAGAGGTATGGCAAAAGGCTTACATCTTAAGGCAGCGATAACAGAGGGCAGGCTGATATACTTGTCAAAAACCTATTTGGAGTACTGTTGTGGCAACTGATTCCCCACTGATTATTGCGTTAGATTATCCTTCGCTGGACGCCGCACTCTGCATGGCGGATCAATTAGATCCTGTCCGTTGCCGGGTTAAAGTGGGTAAAGAGTTGTTTACCCGTAGTGGTCCAGCGGTGCTTGAAGCCCTTCATGGGCGTGGGTTTGAGGTATTTTTAGATCTCAAATTTCATGATATTCCCAATACCGTAGCGAGTGCGGTGCAGGCTGCGGCAGAGCAGGGTGTATGGATGGTGAATGTTCATGCGAGCGGTGGTCAGAAGATGATGGAGGCGGCGGTACAGCGCTTAGACCAACATGGCTTGGCTACCCACTTAATTGCCGTCACTGTGTTAACCAGTATGCAAGCGGATGACTTGGCTAGTGTAGGGGTTAATACTCCGCTGGCAGAACATGTGGAACGCTTAGCGCTGCTAACTGAGCAGAGCGGCCTGCATGGTGTGGTTTGCTCGGCCCAGGAGTCGGCACAGATTAAAGCGCTGTGCGGTGAGGCATTTTTGAAAGTCACTCCTGGCATTCGGCCAAGCTTTGCAGCAGCAAATGATCAGCAGCGAATCATGACCCCTTTTGACGCCATGCAGGCCGGCAGCACTCACTTGGTAATAGGCCGACCCGTTACCCAGGCAGTAGATCCAATGGTAGCGCTTGAGGTGATAGAGGCCGAATTAAGCGGTATTTGAAAATTGGCTGTACCCGGCCATGCGCTATTCACCCTCTACGCCAATGATCGGCTTAATCGTTCCCCAGTAGCGGCAGCTGGGGCACTGCCACTGCAACGCGTCACTGGCGAAGCCGCACCGTTGGCAGCGGTGGCGTGTGCGGTTGAGCAGCAGGGCATCGGTGTGGTGCTTTAGCAGCAACAGGCGCGTATCTGGTGATGGTTTGCCGCTAAGCCGCTGGCTCTCAATATACAGGTCGATCAAATAATCCAGTCCGCCCAAACTTGGCACCGCACGTAAGCGTTCACCAATCAATTCAATCGCTTTATCGACACCGTCCCGATGATGGACAAGCTGGCCTAATGCAATAATGATACTGGTGTAAGGCGCTTGCTCAAGCAGACGGTAAAGATGTGCTTCATAGCCCGCTTCATCATCGTTACGTCGATATGCCCGCTTTAGGGCTGGCAGCATGGTAGGAATATGCGCTGTTTCCTGGCGTGGAATGCTGTCCAGTCTTTCAATGGCGCGAGCATAGTGACCGTTATCCATTTCTAACTCAGCCAGTAACAGGTTGGCGCGGACACATTTTTCGTCCAATTGAAGGGCTTTTTTAAGATGCTTTTTGGCCAGCGCCCGGCTGGCTTCGTTAATTTCTTCTATGGCCAATTCACACAGCCAGTGAGCCGCAGGGCGACGCATCTTGGGATGTTGCTTAAACAGAGGTTGAATAACATCAAGTGCCTGCTGCCACGCTTTTTCACGCTCAAGCAAATCGACGAGCAGCTGTTTGGCTGCATAGCGGTGATTATCATCACTGCTGCTTTCAAGAAGCGTGTGGAGCAGTCGCTGAGCGCGGTCATGGACGCCCAGCGCCATAAAGTCGCGCGCGAGTTCTAGCTGAATCTGTTCATTGGTATATTGCGAAAGGGCAGGGCGCGCTAACAAATTTTGGTGAATGCTAACGGCTTTGTCGGCCTCACCACGGAGGCGAAACAGTTTTCCAAGGGCGATGTGGGTATCAACGGTGTCGCTGTTGACCGACAGCACATTAATGAAGGTGTTGATTGCTTCGTCGGGCTGCTCATTAAGCAGATAATTAAGCCCGACAAAGTAATCCCGGGATAACGCCTGCGACGTCGCCGCGGGCGCTTGAGCGCTATGTCGGTGGCGTCGAGCTTGGCGGTAGCCTAGCCCGTAACCAATGGCAATGGCGACCAGCAGTACGCTTAGTAGCGCAACATCCACCATTTATGCCAGTTCCTTGAACTCCTGGGTGCGCAGGCTATCAAGCTCTTTACGCTGCTGCTTGTTATGTCGCTGACTGCGTGCCAGGGTAGCCTTCAAACGCACATAAACGCCTAGCATAGCGAGCATCCCCAGCAAGACGCCAACCACTAATGTCGCTAAAAGCCAGACGGAAAACGAAACAGCTGGTAGCTCCAACCATATGAGATTCAAGGCAATAGTCTGCTGATTATTAACGGCAAACAAAATACCTACCAGCACTACTATCAGCAAAATGACGGCCAGAATCAGCCCTTTGATCCAACGCATGTGAGTTTCCTAGTCTGTGACATTCACGGTAGCACTATTGTGTACGACTCAAGGCGCGACGTCATCCCGCAGAGGGTCTGATATCCTAATAGTTACGTCTAGTAGCCAAGCGCTCGACTAGCATCAACCTGTTCACGTAGCTCCTTGCCAGGCTTGAAGTGCGGGACATACTTGCCTTCCAGCTCAACGGCATCACCTGTTTTGGGGTTACGCCCTACGCGAGGCTCTCGGTAATGTAATGAAAAACTGCCGAAGCCTCGGATCTCAACCCGCCCGCCACTGGCGAGGGAATCGGTCATATCGTCCAAGATAATACGCACCGCCGTTTCAACATCTTTGGCGGACAACTCCGGCTGACGCATCGCTATTTGTTCGATTAATTCTGATTTAGTCATCGGTTGGCTCCCTGCGAAGATTGAAGGTCATAACAAGCTCTCGACCTTAATGACATCGAATTCAGCATACTGCTCAATTCAGGATAAAACAATTCAGATAAAACAAGGTTCTAGGCACATTAACAGCATAGGCGAAGGAGGGCGCTGGCGCGACCCCGTAGCTTAGGTATACTGGCCTTTCATTTTTATAATTGGAGCGGCTGACGTTGAACGATGACAATTGCCCTGCAGCCATTTTGCGCAAACGGCTTTACTGGCACTCCCGACGCGGTATGTGGGAGCTAGATCTGCTGTTAATTCCGTTCCTTGAACAGCGTTTTGATGAACTCAGTGAAGAGGATCAATTGGCTTATCAGCAATTGATTGAAGGTGAAGATCAAGATTTATTTGTTTGGCTAATGCATCGGGAGTGGCCCGAAGAGCCAGGTCAGAGGCGCATCGTGCAAATGATAGTCGATCATGCTGAAACTACCGATAATTCTGCTTATCGCACCCTCTAGGTACTGGTTACTGGCCCAATACTCGCTATTGATTGGGTTGGCGATGCTGGGCCATTGGGTGGCGGGTGGGCTAGCCGTATTAGCGGTCATGCTATTGGTGGGTGGTCTTAGTTGGCGAGCCTATATGCGTCAGCCCTCTGGACTGCTTTGCCTCACCTCTACAGCGTCGGTTATTTATGCGCACTGGCAGCCGCTGGGCGGCCAGTCGCAGCAGGTAAAGAGTATGCCAACGTTAAGCGAACAGCACCAAGTGCGCTGTGACTACTTGGGGCCTTGGTTGATAGGGCTTTATGTGGGTAGCCAGCGGGTATGGCTCTGGCCGGATAGCGCATCCCCGGAGCATCTACGTGAAGTGCGAAAATTATTTCACCGTGCTGGGCGTTAACGCTTTTTTGGCAAATCTTTCGCTGAAAGCTGAGAGGCTATTGCCAGTGGCTGCTGCTGTGGCCAGTCAATGGTGTAGTGTAGGCCTCGTGACTCATGCCTCCGTTGTGCGGCAAGCACCGTTAATATCGCTAATTGAAGCGCCTGCTGTAAGCGTTTTCCTTCTGGGTCCACTAATACGTCTTCTATCTCTTCAAACGTGATTAACAACCCTTTTAATTGCTCTAGGGCCGTATTTAACCCTGCTGTGCTGCGCACAATAGAAACATGTTGGCTCATGGTCGCCCGCATACGCTGGCGTATATCTGAGAGCGCTGCTTTAGGGGCACTACCGCTCAACGATGGGCGACATTCAAATATGGGAGAGCATTCGCTCTGCTCCTGTGTCTTTGCTAACAATGCCTGGGCACAGCTGCGCGCAAAGACTAAGCACTCCAGTAGAGAATTGCTGGCCATACGGTTAGCACCATGCAAACCTGTGCAGGCAATTTCACCTACGGCATAGAGATTAGCGACATCAGTGGCGCCTTTCAGATCAGTAGCGACCCCGCCGCAGCTATAGTGGGCAGCAGGCACAACCGGGATGGCTTGTTTGGTGATATCAATGCCGCGAGAGGCACAGTGGGCCAGAATGGTGGGGAAGTGATGGCGAATGGCTTTTTCGCCTAAATGACGAATATCCAACCAGACATGGCCCAGGGTGCCACGCTGTATCTCAGCGTCAATGGCACGGGCCACGATATCGCGCGGGGCAAGCTCAGCACGCTTATCTAGTCCGGGCATAAAGCGTTGGCCAGTCTCGTTGAGTAAGAACCCACCTTCACCGCGAACCGCCTCGCTAATCAAAAACGCAGGCCCTTCAGGGTCAAAGAGGCAGGTCGGGTGAAACTGCTGAAATTCGAGATTCATCAAACGAGCGCCCAGCTCGGCAGCCATCATCATGCCTTCGCCACTGCTAGGGGCGGGCGTTGTCGTATGGCGATAAAGGCCGCTTGCCCCACCCGTTGCTAAAACAGTATGTCTTGCAGTGAGAGAGTGCCACTGTTGGTGGGTGTCGCACCCATAGGCACCGCAACAGGTGCCTTGGTTATCCTGTAGTAACCCGACCACAGTGAGATCACTGTACTGAGTGATGTTGGGGTGCCGGGCGACTTTGTTTAATAGCGTATCCACTAGGGCGCGGCCAGTGGCATCATCGGCGTGAATAATGCGGCGGGCATTATGGCCGCCTTCACGGGTTAAGTGATAAGGGTAGTCCGCTGTGGGGTCTGTCTCTGGTGTGAAAGGTACGCCCTTGTCAATCAGCCACTGAATAGCCGAGGGGCCGTGGGTGACGGTAAAGCGGACGGCTTCCGCGTTACAGAGACCATCACCGGCAATTAGGGTGTCGTTTATATGTGCTTCGAGATTGTCATCTGGTGACAGTACAGCGGCAATACCACCCTGTGCCCAGCGACTGGCGCCTTGGTCGTCTTGAGCGGGCCTTACCAGCGTTACTGAACTATGATCAGCAATTTCGAGAGCAAGGGTGAGCCCTGCAACGCCGCCGCCAATGATAAGTACATCGGATGTTGGCGTGCTCATTATGCCCGCTCCTCTTTCATGCTCAACGAAATCTTACAAACCCTAAATATCGCCAGCGCTGCATAGCACTAGAATAGCGAAAGCAGGCATCATAGCGTGGCATTTAGCGTTTAGCGATGCTTCAACATAAAAAAGCGATGCCTTGAGGCAACCGCAAATGGGGTGGCACTAATCGCAGAAAAGGGGGGTGTTGCAGAAAAAGCAGTCGAAGACTGCATAAGAGCTAAACAAGAAATGGTGCCCGGAGCCGGACTTGAACCGGCACGGGGTTGCCCCCGAGAGATTTTAAGTCTCTTGCGTCTACCGATTTCGCCATCCGGGCATAACATCGCACTGGTGTTTCAAAAAAGGTGTTATTAAAACACCGTTCTTTAAAACATCATTGCTGCACAAAGATGGAGGCTGGAGTCGGAATCGAACCGGCGTACACGGAGTTGCAGTCCGCTGCATAACCACTCTGCCATCCAGCCTCAAAAGTCATCTGAGCGATAAAGGAGATTTGATGGGGCTGCCATCAGCCGGGCTGGTGTTCCAGCTTACGACCTCATCTTCAATTTCGCTTTGGAGCGGGAAAGGAGATTCGAACTCCCGACCCTCGCCTTGGCAAGGCGATGCTCTACCACTGAGCTATTCCCGCTCGACTCGAGGGCGAATTATACGGATCGCCACCGAGTTGTCAATCAATGAATTAGCCATGAATCCTTATTGTGTTATCAGCAGCTTACATCGAGCGGCTAAGATGCGGCCAAGCGGCTTTTAAGTACTGAATCATTGACCACAGCGTAAGAATGGCAGCAGCATAAAGAACGATGACGCCCAGTATTGCAAACTCGTGGGTCGGGGGAAGCGCCAGCAAGATTAGCAGCGCGACCATTTGTAGGGCGGTTTTCAGCTTACCCACCCATGAAACAGCTACCATGCCGCGCTTACCCATCTCCGCCATCCATTCGCGCAGCGCTGAAATGACAATTTCACGACCGATAATGACTAACGCAGGAAGCGTTAGCACCATGGTGTCAAAGCGCTCAATCAGGAGCGCCAGGGCCACGGCAACCATGAGTTTGTCAGCCACTGGATCTAAGAACGCCCCAAAAGGTGTTGATTGGTTCCAGCGTCGGGCCAGGTAGCCGTCCAGCCAATCGGTGATTGATGCCAAGGCAAACAGCCCTGCAGCAACCGGCATACTCCAGTGGAAAGGCAGATAAAACAGCACCACCAACAGAGGAATGAAGGCTATTCTGGCTAACGTTAATATGTTGGGTATATTCATCGCAGGGCGCGATCCTTGCTGGAAAATCAGAGGATTCGAAATGTGTGGGGTCATTCTATCCCCCTTGGCCGATGGCATCCATGCCAAGGGGGAGTTTATCCGTTTAACACTCGGTAAATACTTTCGGCTAACGCTGCATTGATGCCGGGAACGCGGGCAAGTTCATCGCGGCTGGCCTTTTGTACTCCCTGTAAACCACCAAAAAAACGCAGTAGTTCACGGCGGCGTTTTGGACCAATACCCGGTATCTCCTGCAACGTAGAGGTGCGTCTTGCCTTGTCGCGCTGGGCGCGGTGGCCTGCAATGGCAAAGCGGTGTGATTCATCGCGAATATGTTGGATCAAATGCAGGGCAGGGGATGCAGGATCTAAATTAAGCGTGTTATCTGATGTCTCTAAAAACAGTGTTTCAAGCCCTGCTTTACGGGTCGTGCCTTTCGCGACACCGAGTAGAATAATATTGGTGATTTCAAGCTCGTTAAACACATCGCGGGCCATATTAAGCTGACCCTTGCCTCCATCCACGATTAAGATGTCGGGAGCGACGGCTTCACCGCTTTTTACGCGCTTTAGGCGGCGTGTTAGTGCTTGTTGCATAGCGGCATAATCATCGCCTGCAGCCACCCCTTCAATGCGGAAGTGGCGGTAGTCACTTTTACGCGGACCTTGATGATCAAACACCACGCATGATGCAACCGTTGCTTCGCCGTGGCTATGGCTAATGTCGAAGCACTCTAAGCGTTGAGGCGTTTCTGCCAAGCCCAGCGCCTGCTGAAGAGCGGTAAAACGCTGGGTAAGCTGCGTTTGATTAGCGAGCTGCGAGGCTAACTGTTGCTCGGCGTTAGTTATCGCGAGTTGTTGCCACTGCGCACGGTGGCCGCGTACTTGATAGGTCACCCGAATGCGTTTGCCCGCTTGCTGGGTGAGGGCCTCGGCAATCAATTCGCTATCATCTAATGGGTGGCTGGTAATGACTTCACTGGGCACGTTATGAGGCTGGCCAAAATAGTATTGGCTAACCACTTCGGTAAGCAGTGTTTCAGGCGGTAGGTCTAAATCGTTTTTCGGCGTGTGGTGACGAGCGCCTAATAGTCGGCCATCACGTACGCTTAGTATTGAAACCCCAATAGCGCCTGGCCGCTGGGCGAGGGCAAACATATCGGCGTCGCCGCCACCCGTATCGACAAATTGGCGCTGCTGTAGTTGCCTTAATTGCTGCACCTGGTCACGCAACCGGGCGGCTTCCTCAAAATGAAGGGCCTTACTGGCCGTTTCCATGGCCTCCATCAGTTCCTGGGTAACATTTTCACTTTTACCTTCCAGGCACATCACTGCGTGCTCAAGGTCGCGTTGGTAATCCTCTGCGGAAATATAACCGACGCAGGGGGCGCTGCAGCGCTGAATTTGATACTGCAAACAGGGCCGCGAACGGTGGGCAAATACGCTGTCTTCACAATTACGGATGAGGAATATTTTTTGCATCAACGCCAGACTTTCGCGCACCGCCCCACTACTTGGATAAGGACCTAAATAGCGACCATCGTCACTGCGTTGGCGTGCGCGTTTGTATTCGAGCGCTGGGTAAGGATGGCGGTCGGTGACAAATACGAAAGGGTAAGATTTGTCGTCACGCAGCAAAATATTGTAGGGCGGACGCAGCTGTTTAATCAGGGTCTGTTCAAGCAGAAGCGCTTCCGTCTCGGTGCGCGTAACAGTGACTTGTACATCGGCAATGCGGCCCACCATTGCCTGAGTTTTGGTATTCAACTGACCACGAAAATAACTGGCAAGGCGGTTTTTTAGGCGCTTTGCTTTGCCTACATAAAGTGTATTGCTTTGTGCATCAAGCATACGATAAACACCCGGTGAGGTGCTTACCGAACTCAGGAACTGCTTTGAATCAAAGGTCATATCAGCGTGTCGGTACCCGATAATAGCAGGGAAGATGGGGGTTATATCTGGGTAGCGTCAAACCCCTCGACCAGCCCGTGACGCAGTGCTAAGTGAGTCAGCTCAACGTCAGTGGCAACCTGTAGTTTATCAAAGAGTCGATAGCGATAGGTGTTTACCGTCTTTGGGCTTAAGTGCAGGCGATCAGAGATATCTTGCACGCGCTGGCAATTAACAATCATAAGGGCAATCTGTAGCTCACGATGGGAGAGGTGGCTAAATGGATTGTCTTCATTGGTGAAGTGCGAAAGCGCTAGGCGCTGAGCGATCTCTTGACTCACATAACGTCTGCCGTGGAAAACCTGGCGTATCGCATCTGTCATTTCTTCCGCATCCGCGCCTTTGCTTAAGAACCCGGAGGCACCTGCTTCCAGCATGCGGCGAAGCACGCTGTCTTCCATATGTGCTGTCAAAATCAATACTTTAACGTCTTCCATGGTGCGGTGAATGCGCCTTGTTGCTTCAAGGCCGCCGATACCAGGCATACGGATATCCATTAATACGATGTCCGGCTTTAAATGACGACACTGCGTTACTGCGCTTTCGCCGTCGTCGACTTCGCCCACAATTTTAATGTCACACTCTTCATTTAGCAGGTGAGCAATGCTGGTTCTTACTAGATGATGATCATCGGCGATAAGTACACTGATCAATGGACAAGCTCCTGCATGGAAACATCATGGACTCAGGCGTTGGCCTTGTACGCTATTTTATCTTATTCATTGCATATAGAGTGCCACAGCTAACGACAAAGGAGAATTAGTTAACGCTGATGGTTCAAAAACTTGACCGAGGTAAATGTTCAACGTAGTATCCGCCACGCTGTTGAAAAGACAGTATGTGGGGCCTTAGCTCAGCTGGGAGAGCGCAACACTGGCAGTGTTGAGGTCAGCGGTTCGATCCCGCTAGGCTCCACCACGATCTTAGAAAAAAGATCGTAATGAAAAAAGCCTCGTTTTAGAAACGAGGCTTTTTTTTGGCTAAAACTTGGTGTTTTAAGCAGTAATTTTGCCAAGCAGTAAAAACTCAATCAGTGCTTTCTGTGCGTGCAAGCGGTTGCCAGCTTCCTGCCAAACCACAGCGCGTGGGTCGTCGAGCAGCGTATGGCTAATCTCTTCGCCACGATGGGCCGGTAGGCAGTGGAGGAAGAGGACGTCTTGGTGGGCCTGATCAAGCATCGCTTCCGTTACTTGGAAACCTGCGAAATCGGCCTCACGTTTAGCCTGTTCCTCTTCCTGACCCATAGAGGCCCATACGTCAGTGGTCACCAGGTCGGCATCTTTCACCGCTGCCTGTGGGGCATGCAGCAGGGTGATGTGATCGCCCGCGGCAGCCATGATATCGGCACGGGGCTCGTAGCCTTTCGGACAGCAAATGCGCAGATGAAAGTCGAACTGGCGGGCGGCGTTAATCCACGAGTGGCACATATTATTGCCATCACCAATCCATACCGCCGTGCGACCTTTGACACTGCCGCGTAGCTCAGTCCAAGTCATCACGTCGGCGAGCAACTGGCAGGGGTGATAATCATCGCTCAAAGCGTTAATGACCGGTACGCTACTGGCGCTGGCGTAAGTTTCCAGCCCGGCGTGTGAAAAGGTGCGGATCATCACGGCGTCGACCATTTCAGACAAAACGCGAGCAGTGTCTTCAATGGGTTCGCCGCGACCTAATTGCGTGTCGCGGGGGGAGAGAAACAGCGCATGGCCGCCAAACTGGGCCATTCCCGTTTCAAACGATACCCGTGTGCGTGTGGAGGATTTCTCAAAAATCATCGCCAGGGTTCGGTTGGATAATGGCGTATAAACAGGGCCTTGCGCCTTAAGGTTGGTCTTAATCGTAATGGCGCGTTGAATTAAATAATCCAGCTCATCCGGTGTCAAATCTAGCAAGGTTAGGAAATGGCGTGTCGCCATGAGGGCTTCTCTCCGCGCAAAAACCCTATCCTAGCTATGCCGCAGGGGATGCGCAACGCGGACGGCATGCGTAGAATAATGTCTACACGTTAAAACCGAGCGCTTCACTCAGGTACTTGTTTCAAGCCAGTGTCAAGTACGGGGGAGGCATCGGTCATTTAAATGCGAGGAGATTGTATGAGCACAACAGCCGAAAACATTCAGCGCCAGATCAGCGAAAATCCGATCCTGATCTACATGAAGGGATCACCGCAACTACCGCAGTGCGGTTTTTCTGCCCAAACTGTGCAAGCATTGATGAGCTGTGGAGAACGTTTTGCGTTTGTGAATATTCTGGATAATCCGGATATCCGCACAGAGCTACCGAAAATCGCCAACTGGCCGACGTTTCCGCAACTGTGGGTGGAAGGAGAGCTCATTGGTGGCTGTGACATCGTGGTCGAGATGCATCAAAACGGTGAATTGGAAAAGCTAGTTAAAGCAGCTGCTCAGCGTGCAGGTACGGCGGAAGGTGGCGATAACGCCTAAGCATTACCCAGTCGAAGGATATACTGCTTCATGAGCTATCAGGTTCTGGCCCGCAAGTGGCGGCCTCGCACATTCCACGAACTCGTGGGCCAGGCCCATGTGCAACGCGCCCTGGTCAATGCCCTTGACCAGGGACGTCTGCATCATGCTTATCTGTTTACCGGTACCCGCGGCGTGGGTAAGACCACGCTGGCGCGTATTCTTGCCAAATGTTTGAACTGCACTGCCAATGGCCGTGGCGACGAGGGCATTACCTCGACCCCTTGCGGTGTGTGCGATAGCTGCCAGGCAATTGATGAGGGGCGCTTTGTTGATTTAATTGAAGTTGATGCTGCCTCAAGAACCAAAGTAGAAGATACCCGCGAGCTGCTCGACAATGTGCAGTACGCGCCGACTCAAGGGCGTTATAAGGTGTACCTGATTGATGAGGTACACATGCTCTCTACCAGCAGTTTCAATGCACTGCTGAAGACATTGGAAGAGCCGCCCCCGCACGTTAAATTTTTGCTGGCGACGACCGATCCGCAAAAGTTACCGCCAACCGTTCTTTCCCGCTGCCTCCAGTTTACCCTTAAGCATATGCCGCCAGAGCGTGTGGTTGAGCACCTGACCTATGTATTGGGTGAAGAGGGCGTTGAGTTTGATGAAAGTGCGCTATGGCTGTTAGGTAAAGCGGCGGAAGGTTCAATGCGTGACGCAATGAGCCTGACCGATCAAGCCATTGCGTTTGGGCAAGGGGCGGTACGGCATGCGGATGTGGCTGCCATGCTTGGCACGCTGGATCATCGCCATATTCTGGGGTTAGTAGAGGCTCTGGCCGATGTGGATGTGCAGCGCCTGCTCGCAGAGGTGGCTGAATTAGCAGAGCAAGGTCCTGACTTTGCCGCTGTATTGGATGAGCTCTCAAGCATGCTGCATCGGTTAGCCGTCGCTCAGATGGTGCCCGACGCTGTGGATAACAGTCACGGTGACCGTGATGTTATTCTGCAATTGGCGAGCCGCTTTACTGCTGAAGATATTCAACTTTATTACCAAATCGGTATTCAGGGGCGCGGCGATATGGTTCACGCCCCGGATTTACGCAGTGCGCTAGAGATGACACTGTTGCGGATGCTGGCGTTTCGCCCCCAAGGTGTGCCGAAACCGCCCCGCACACCGCTTCCCCTGCAGCGCGAAACCGTGCAGCGCGAGCCATCGCCTCGTGAAGCGCTGACTCAAGAGACATCACCTGTTAAATTCGTCACGGTGGGAGGGGAGCAACCTGCCGCTCCACCGGTTCAAGAAGAGCCGCTCCTTCAAGAGCCGCCGCCCTGGACAGTAGATGCTCAGGCTGGCACCCCTCAACCAGCGCCACAGCCAGAACCTGTTTCAGAGCCGGATCCTATTCCCGAGCCAGAGCCGATCCCTGAGCCGGAGCCGATCCCCGAGCCAGAGCCGATCCCTGAGCCGGAGCCGATCCCCGAGCCAGAGCCTATTCCCGAGCCAGAGCCTATTCCAGAGCCGGAACCTATTCCTGAGCCAGAGCCACCGCGTGCGGTTACGGCAGAAAACGTTTCGGCTAGGCTGGATAATTCGCAGTGGCTGCTATGCTTTGATTCATTGGGACTAGGTGGATTAACGCGTAATTTAGCGGGCAACTGCTTGGTAGAAAGTGATGATGGCGCATTACTTACGCTTCGCCTTGATCCAAGCCAAGAGGCCATGCAGGCGGAAGTGCATCAAACGCGTATTGAGCGTGCGTTGAAGGAGCAAGGGATGCCGCGCCGGGTAGCGTTTTACGTTGCTGAATTATCCAGCAGTGTGGAAACACCCCGGCAGCGCGAAGAGCGACTCACTAAGGAGCGTCATGCGCAGGCAGTTGATCTACTCAATCATGACCCCAATGTACAAAAGTTACAGCAGGCGTTTGGGGCAAAACTGATAGAATCCAGCGTTAAGCCAGTCGAAGGTGTGCGCTAAGCTCTTCTTCGTGGACGTATTTCATAGACATATTTTACAGGCTCTGCTTTTAACGACAGTCGTATCTTGTAAATTACATTGGAGGTTACACCATGCTTAAAGGTGGAATGGGCAACTTAATGAAGCAAGCCCAAGAGATGCAGGAAAAAATGCAGCGCGCTCAAGAAGAAGCAGCCAAAGCGGAAGTACAGGGCGAGGCGGGCGCTGGTATGGTTAAAGTCACTATGAATGGTCGTCATGACGTATCGAACGTGACCATCGATCCTAGTGTGATGGAAGAGGATAAAGAGCTACTAGAAGATTTATTGGCGGCGGCGGTAAATGATGCCGTGCGTAAATTAGAAGTCAGTACCAAGGCCAAAATGGAAGAAGCAACGTCCGGCTTGAACTTGCCGCCCGGCTTTAAGATGCCGTTCTAATAATGCGATTTTCCCCTCTCGTTGAGCAGTTAATGGATGCTTTTCGCGTACTGCCAGGCGTTGGGCCGAAAACGGCCCAGCGTATGGCGATGCACTTACTTGAGCGCGAGCGCCCCGGTGGGCAGCGCCTTGCAGCCGTTATTCAGCAGGCCATCGAAGAAGTAGGTTACTGTCAGCGCTGCCGCACTCTAACCGAAGCGGAAATCTGTGTGCTGTGTGAAAGCCCGCGCCGAGATGATGCACTGCTGTGTGTGGTGGAATCTCCTGCTGATCAATTAGCGATTGAAGAAGCCGGTGGCTTTAAAGGGCGTTACTTTGTTCTACACGGCCATCTTTCCCCACTGGATGGTATTGGTCCCGAGTCGATAGGCTTAGACTTATTGGAAGCGCGGGTAGCAGAAGGGTTGATCAAAGAAGTGGTGTTGGCGACCAATCCCACCATAGAAGGTGAAGCCACTGCCCATTACATTGCCTCTCAGCTTGCCGAATATGGGGTCAAGCTAACGCGACTAGCCTACGGTGTGCCTATGGGCGGTGAATTGGAGTATGTCGACGGCGGCACCTTAAGCCGTGCGTTTAATGGCCGCCAGCCTTTTGCTAGTGAGTAAGCCTACTTAATCACGGCTCCTTAAAACAGTGGTTCCCTTACCGCAAGCGCTTAAGCGATTGTGTGCCAACTTGGAAGAATGCTTTTGTCCTCTCTTACTCCCTCATTTCAATGGCTTGATACCCCAGACGCGCTCGATGCAGCGTGCGAGCAAGTAGCCGATGCTTCTGTTATTGCGCTGGATACCGAGTTTTTTCGAGAGAACACGTTTTTCCCCGTTCCTGCACTGATTCAATTCACCGCGGGTGAAGAGGCATATTTAGTCGATCCAGTCGCCATTCCATGTACCGATAAATTCCGTTCACTGTTGCAAAATAGCGCAATTAAGTTATTGCACGCTTGCAGTGAAGATTTAGAAGTATTTCAACACTGGGCGGGTGTGCTGCCTACGCCGTTGATGGATACTCAGGTCGTTCAGGGGTTTTTGGGTGAGAATCCTGGTATGGGATACCAAAAGCTGGTCGAATTTTGGGTGGGGGAAACACTGCCCAAAGAGGAAACACGCTCTAACTGGTTGGTACGTCCATTGACGCCAGCACAGTGCCATTACGCAGCGCTGGATGTTATTTACTTATTAAAAGTATGGACGCTCCAGGAAGAAAAACTCGCCATATTAGGGCGACGCGAGTGGGTAGACGCTGAGTGCGCTAGCCTTATTGAGCAAGCTGGCCGTAGCGTTGATAACGATCAACAGTGGTACACCCGGCAACGCCAATTGTGGCGTTTAACACCTCGCCAAATGGAAGCGTATCGGCTGATGACCACCTGGCGTGAAGGCGAGACACGCCGCCGTGATTTGCCGCGCAATTGGCTGGTCAGCGATAAATTGCTGCTTGCAATCGCTGAAAAAATGCCCAACAACCGTTTTGAATTAGCCGAGGTGGATGGCATTAAGCCTATGCTGATCAAAAAAGAGGGTGACTCCTTGTTGGCGATGGTAAAGCAGGCCCTGCATTGTGATGAAGTGAAATTGCCTACGCGCTGGCCAGACCCTATGCACCCGGCCTTTAAATCGCGCTTTAAGGCGATTAAGAAAGTGATTACTGCAAAAGCGAGCGACTTGGGCGTGGCGCCAGAAATATTAATGCGACGCCGCGACATTGAGACACTCGTTATGCAGGACTTGGCGGGCGAGGCTTTAGCCTTGCCTAGCGGCTGGCGGGGTGATTATTTAAATGCCGCGCTTTCTGAAGCCCTTAAGGAGCGGACGTCATGAGTGACAAACTGATTTGTGAGGTTTTCAAAAGCTCGCGCAAAGATGAGATGTATTTATACGTTGACAAGCGGCAGGGGCTAACAGCAGTGCCTGAATTGCTGATGGAAACCTTTGGTAAACCCGTGCCGGTTTTTACCATGCTGTTGACCGCTGATAAAAAATTGTCACGTGTAAGCGCGGCAGATGTGGTGGAAGGTATTAAGGATAAAGGCTTCTATTTGCAAATGCCGCCGCCTAAAGAACCTTATCTTCTTGATATTCATCGTGCTTATGCTGCCTCGCACGATGATGCACATGCTGATAAAGCGTAACTCCGTCGTTTATGAATTTTCTGGCTCATGCTTGGTTAGTCAGCGCAGGCAGCGATGACTTTCTTTATGGCAATCTAATTGCCGATGGTGTCAAAGGGCAGGATTTAAGCGCTTGGCCCGATGCCACTGCGCAGGGTATTCAGCATCATCGTCGCGTGGATGCCTGGGTAGATCGCCACCCAAACGTTACCGGAGCAAGGCGTCGCGCTCCAACTGCCCAGCGTCGCTATGCAGGCATTGCATTAGATATGGTGTGGGATCATTTTCTCGCGCGAGATACCGCAGGGATGGTAGCGCAGGAGGAGATTGTTAAGCGTTGTTATCGGCTGCTTTCTGCGCGCTCTGCGCCTAACCGGTTAGCGGGTATGATGCCACTACTGGTGCAGCATGATTGGTTAAGAGGTTACGCTGACTTTGAGTTCACCTGTCGTGCTGTGGCGGGGATTGGGCGTCGATTGTCCGGCCCCAACCAGTTGGCTGCATTAGTCCCATGGCTAAGGGATGATTACCAAGCGCTTGAGCAAGATTTCCAAACCTTATGGCCCGAGCTATTTGACACATTAGGTCTTACCGATGCGTCCGCTTAAAGGGTGTTTCGGCGGAATGATGTTTGTGTAGCTCTGTTCATGTAATTCTGTCCAAGTAATTTTGTACAAGAGATTCTGTTCGCGTAATTCTGAAGGAGATTAAAATGGAAACCACGATGCGCGAACGCTTTTGGGAGCGCTTTACGCTTGAAGAACTAACCCCCCACGAGTGGGAAGCATTGTGCGATGGCTGCGGACAGTGCTGCTTGTTAAAGCTTCACGACGAAGATACCCAGGAGTTGGCGGTGCTAAATGTCGCCTGTCGTTTACTGGATATTGAGTCTTGCCAGTGTAGTGATTACCCCAACCGCTTTGACAGCGTACCCGACTGTACCCAGCTTACGCCCGCGTTGGTGAAAGAGTTCACGTGGTTGCCACAAAGCTGTGGCTATAGGCGTGTTTCAGAAGGGCGCAAACTGGCAGGGTGGCACCCGCTGCTTAGTAACGATGCTGAGCGTGTACATCGCAAAGGTGTCAGTGTGCGCAGCTTTGCAGTGTCGCAGGATACGGTGCCAGAGCAGCATTTAGAGTCGCACATCATCGCCGTGCTGCCGATGTAGATCCTTGCGTATTTAGGCGCTAGGTTGACGCTTAGGCGGAGCATCCCAGATAGATAAAAATACTTCTTTGACCGGCGTCAGCACTTTTTGGGCAGGAGCTTGATTAGCAGGTTTAGTGCTGGTTTTGCGAGGAGCGTCCCAAATTGTCGGGAAGTGATCTTGATATTTCATTTCTGCGAACTCCTAGAGACTTTTTAAGCAGCGAGCTTAAAGAGTGATCTTCGACGTTAGTGTGTTTGACTAAAGTCTAGTATGGCGCAGAATTGGGTGGGCGTGAATACCTTTGTGGAAAATATTTTCATAAAAAAGTGGTGATGAAGTGTCTCTTGTTCAAACTGGCACTGCTTGATTTTCCAACCAACTTTCAAGAGTTTCAAAGGAAAAGGCCTGGCAAATAGATAGCTTTGAAAAGCATTGCAGCCTAATGCAATGAGCTGTTGTTGTTAATCGGAAGTCTCCACGCCTTCAGCGACAATCAGTAAATCAAGATGGTGAGCGAGGGCGAGTTACCCTGCACGACGGCAGCATCTTTGCTGCTTTCAGAAATATTAATAATAAAGCTGCGGTCAATTTTTATTTTGTCGACTGGCAAATGACGCAAATAGCTCAGGCTTGAAAAGCCTGTGCCAAAGTCATCGATGGCGATGCTGATTCCCATCGCCCGCAACGCATGCAGCGTTTCGATTGCGGCCTCTGTGTCATTCATCAAAATGCCTTCCGTTAATTCCAGTTCCAGCGAGTGGGCACTGAGTCCTGTAGCTTCCAGCGTGCTGTGTAACGTGTTTAAAAAACTAGGCCGATGAAACTGCATGGGGGAAAGGTTAACGGCTATTCGGCAGTGGCTGGAAATCATAGGCTGTAGAACGAGAAAGACTTGAGCGGCACGCTCCATGACCCACTGACTCAAGGCAATAGTTTGCCCGGTTTCCTCGGCTATGGGAATCTTATGCCGCCTAGGGCACCTCTATGAGGTTAACTGGGGTGGCAATCCCGATAAGCCGGTGGACTATCGGGATGGCAATAGTGCGATTGCACCGCGTCGCTCTTTCGAAGCTTGGATAGAACAACGGGTTGGTTACAGCTGCCCTTGGACAGCCAGCACGCGGATGTACCTGTTGAAGCTGCGAGCCATTCTTCAACAGGCGCAGACGTTTACCTGGAAAGCGGATGAGTAAGCTCACGCTTAACGAATGGTTAAAGCGTGAAACGCGAGCAGATCATCACCGAGTGGATCAGCACCCCTTATTGAAACCGCTGCTAAAGCGTGACGTAACCTGGAGAAGTATGCGACGGCCTTAAGCACGCTTTATGTACCCATCGCAAGCCTAGAAATGGCACTAACCAGGCACCGCTACGTTTTTTTACTACTCAGCCCTTACAAGCTGAGCAGTGGGCGGCTTTTTGGCGTTGCGCTGAGCATTATTGCCCGCCATCTAGCTGGCCTGCGGTGCGGGCGAGCGCTCAGCAGGCCTTTGGGTATTTTATTCAGGGCGTGGAAAGTTCAGTGGTTGGCAGCGCTTGAGTGTCTAGCCCTAGCGCCCAAAGAATAAACGCATCTTGCCGTGCGGTGTCTCGCCAGGCTTTGAAGCGGCCAGATGCGCCGCCGTGTCCGCTGCTCATATCGGTACGCATCATTATCGGTGCTGGCCCTTGTTGCTGCTGAGTCACCTGCGCATAAAACTTGGCAGGTTCCCAATAGCTTACCCGGGTATCAAACCAACTGCCTTCAATCCACAGGGCAGGGTAAGCTTGCGGCTTGATGTTATCGATAGGTGAATAACCACCAATCCGCTCCGCTACCTCTGGCGTCTCCGGATTGCCCCACTCGCTGTACTCAGCCGTAGTAAGCGGTAGCTCAGGGTTCTGCATGGTGCGCAGCACGTCTAAAAAAGGCACGTCTAGTAAGGCAGCACAAAACGCCTCAGGCGCACGATTAATACATGTGCCCACCAGCAGGCCTCCGGCACTGGCACCATAGGCCACTATATGCTTTGGGTCGCTGACCCTCTGTTCTACCAAGGCTTCCCGTGCTGCTAGGAAATCATTAAAGCTGTTTTCCTTATGGGTCATTTTGCCGTTGAGATACCAGGGCTCGCCGCGTTCACCGCCACCGCGAACATGGGCCACGGCAAACGCCGCACCGCGTTCCAGTAGCTCTAAGCGGGCGATAGAAAACCACGGGTCGAGGGCTTCGCCATAAGCGCCATAGCCATATAGCAGGGTGGGTAAAGGCTGATCTGCTAGGTCGGCGCGCATAACCACCGATACCGGCACCTGCTCGCCATCTTGGCTTGTTGCCCATAGGCGTCGGCTAATTAACTGTTCAGGCTGAAGATTGCCGTAGACTGGCGCTCGCTTAAGCAGTGTGCGGTGGCCGCTGGTAAGGTCCAGCGCAAACCAACTGGGCGGCTGAGTAAATGACTCCTCGCGCAGGCGAAGTATCTGGCTATCAAAATGCGGGGCATCTTCTAGCATTTGCGAACAGGGTTGTTCGGGCAGTGCTAGGTACTCGTCCAGCGTACAGGCATGCTGATCATCTAATATTAACCGCCGCAAACGTACCTGTGCTTGGGCATGGTCGCGTTCACCAAGCATCAGGCCCCAGGAGAAAGCATCAACGCCCTCAAGCGTTGCTTCTTCGCGGTGCGCGATTAACGTTTGCCACTTGCTATGGCGCTGCTCAAGCTCACCTTCCGACAGGAAATCTAGTTGAAAGTGAGCGCCTGATTGATTATGCAGACGATAAAAACTGCCCGGACGGTGGTCAATACTGTACTCAACCCCCTCTTGGCGTGGCTGAATGCACTGAGGGGCTTCGGCAGGAGAGTGGGCGGGTAGCAGGTGAATCTCACTGGTATCTTTTGAGCCGCTTTCGAGCAGTAACCATGAGCGTGAGCGTGTTTTACCAATGCCGAGCCAAAACTCTGGATCCTCCTCGCGCAGTACCAGTTCAGGCGCTATCAGAGCGCTGGGGTCGTTCAATGTAAGCGGTAGTCGCCAAATGCTATCGGGGCGCTGAGTATCATCAAAGCGCGTGAACAGTAGGGTGGCTGAGTTGGCCGTCTGATCTTCCGCCCAGCATAGACCTGCGCCAATATCACTCAACAGTTGAACAGGCGTCCCGTTAGGCAAAGCTTTCAACCATAGAGTGAAACGCTCATCACCCTGGGTGTCTTCGGTCCAGGCTAGCCACTGTTCATCAGGCGAGAGCGCCATATCACCCATGTCGTAAAAGTCATGCTCAATGGCTCGGGCATTGACATCTAAAAAGCACTCCTGCTGTTCAGGTTGGGCATTGGGGTAGCGCCACCAGCAGGCGTAATCATCTTTGGCTGCGGTCTCGCTCCAGAACGTAAAATGGTCAAGCGTTGTCTTAAGGCTTGTCACCGCGAGTTCGCGACGTGCCAAATGGCTTTGGTAAAGTGTTTCTTCTAGCTTCTCAAGTGGGGCAAACCATTCTGCCTGTTGTTGATTGGCCGCTTCTAAAAATGCGGTTACTTCTGGGTCATCACGCTCTTCTAACCAGTGCCATTTTGGGTCATTAGCGCGATAATAGCGCGCAGCGGGTAAGCCTAAATGCATGCTTGGCTGTGCTTTCATAAATTCATAGGTACCATAACGGGAAATCAACGTCGGGTGAACTCACCCACATGAGGGGTATTATGCTGTCTGGAGATTCAATGTCACTGCTGTGGTTAAGTTATTACGGTCTTTCGCTGTTAGTGATCATCGCGGTTTACTTTACCCTTGCGCTGTTGCCGCGTTTGCCGCGATTAGTGCTGACTTGGGTAGTGGCCGGCGCTATTTGGGCGCCCGCGACTTTTCGACTGCCGCTCATTGAAGAGGGTGAATTTTACACTGGTTGGGCACCGGCGGCGATGGTGGCCGCGGTGGGGTTTTTAGAAAATAACGGCAGTGCGCTGCGCGTAAGCTTGCTGTGGCTGGTGTTAGGCATGGCCTTAGGCGCCGTTATTGGTATTGCTCTCTGGTGGTGGCGTCGTCCTAGCGATTATGAATATATTGAAGAAGAGGAAGCAATGGATGATGCACCGCCGCCACGGCGTCGTGAACCGGTGATTGGCTAATGGCACGTTTGAGCGACATTAGGGTGTTTCACAATGTGTGAGCTGCTGGGTATGAGCGCCAATGTACCCACGGATATCTGTTTTAGTTTTTCAGGATTTTTACACCGCGGCGGTGGCACAGGGCCGCATCGTGACGGTTGGGGTATCGCCTTCTATGAAGAGGGTGGTTACCGCGATTTTCGCGATCCTCACCCCTCCGTGAACTCACCCATCGCCCGGCTAATTTGCGACTATCCGATTAAATCGAATGTAGTGATCAGCCACATTCGGCAAGCCAATGTGGGCGGCGTGCGTTTGGCCAATACCCACCCCTTTATGCGTGAAATGTGGGGCCGCCCCTGGTGCTATGCCCATAATGGTCAGTTAAGCGAGTGGCAAAGCCTGCCACTAGGGGTGTATACCCCGGTGGGTAATACAGACAGTGAACATGCCTACTGTTGGCTAATGGGCGAACTGCGCCGCACCTTTCCTACACCGCCTCCAGCGCCTGAGATGCTTTGGAAACATTTACACCAGCTTTGTGAACAGCTAAGAGCGTTAGGCGTATTTAATATGCTGCTTTCCGATGGGCGTTATTTATATACCTACTGTGCAACCAAATTAGCTCATATCACACGGTGTGCGCCCTTCGGCGATGCGGAGCTCTCTGATGCTGAAATGACGGTCAATTTTGCCGAGCATACAACGCCTGACGACATCGTTTCTGTTATTGCCACTGAGCCGCTCACGCATAATGAGGCGTGGCACCGAATGACGCCAGGCGAGCTATTAGTCTGGTGTGATGGAGAAATTCAGGCCCGCTACTGTCCATAAGTAATCGAGTTGCTACAGTGTAGGTACGAGGTTTAAGCGTAACGTGCAGCTAACTCAGGGCTTTATCGATGGTCTAAAGTCTAAACGTTAGTTTCAATCGATCGTTTTACAGCCTGTCGTAGGTCGTATATCGTTGGCTATCTGAGCTTGCGACATATGAACTTAGCGACACACTTACGTTAGCGACAATTGCCAAGCGACAACAACAAGGTCGGTGATCAAACCGACATGGATAGCGGAGATTGCCTATGAGCGAATACGCCAACGAAACCGTTTTACGTGGCCCAGCGCTTGAAGGGCTGGATCAATACGATTCAGTCACGGATGTCTTCCACTCAGCGGTTGGCCGCTTCAAAGAGAAGCCAGCCTTCACCTGTATGGGTAAAACCCTCACGTTTGCCGACCTAGACCGCCTCTCCGCCGACTTTGCTGCTTGGTTGCAGCATGAAACAGACTTGGTGCCAGGCGATCGTATCGCTATTCAACTGCCAAATGTGCTGCAGTTTCCGGTGGCGGTATTCGGTGCGATGCGGGCAGGCTTAGTGGTGGTCAATACCAACCCGCTGTACACCGAGCGGGAAATGGCACACCAGTTTAAAGACTCCAACGCCAAAGCCATTCTTATCTTGGCGAATATGGCTGACAAGCTGGAAAAAGTGCTTGATAAAACCGATATCAAGCATGTGTTAGTGACCCAGTTGGCGGATTTGCACGATGTACCTAAGCGTTGGCTGATTAACGCAGTGGTTAAGCATGTTAAGAAAATGGTACCGCCTTATTCGTTACCTAGCGCGATTAGCTTTCGCGAGGCGTTAAAAAAGGGCGCCTCACTTAGTCATACCGATGCAAAACAAACCCATGATGATTTAGCCGCTTTACAGTACACCGGCGGTACCACCGGCATGCCGAAGGGTGCCATGCTGACGCACGGTAATCTGGTGGCTAATATGCTCCAGGCGCGTGCAGCCATTGGGGCGCACCTACGTGACGGCGAGGAGCTGGTGATTGCACCGCTTCCGGTTTATCACATTTATACGTTTACGGTTAACTGCCTGTTCTTAATGGAAACAGGTAACCATTCACTACTGATCACTAACCCACGTGACCTAGATGCTTTTGTTAAAGAGCTTAAAGGCCTGCCGTTTACTGCTTTCATCGGCTTGAACACGCTCTTTAATGCTTTATGTAATCGCGATGACTTCAAACAGCTAGACTTTTCAAAGCTGAAGCTGACGATTTCTGGCGGTATGGCGCTGACCAAAGCGGCGGCGCAGCGCTGGGAGCAAACCACGGGTTGCTCCATTGCTGAAGGCTATGGCCTGACGGAAACATCACCGATTGTGAGCTTCAATCCTACTGATGCCATTCAGTTAGGCACTATCGGTAAGCCCGTTGCAGGCACGGCGGTCAAAGTTGTTGATACCGATGGCAACGATGTCGCTATGGGCGAGCCAGGTGAGTTATGTGTGCAAGGCCCGCAAGTGATGAAAGGCTACTGGCAGCGTGAAGATGAAACCCGTGCCTCCATTGATGAAAATGGCTGGTTCTTCACTGGGGATATCGCTATTCTTCAGGATGATGGTTACATCCGCGTTGTTGATCGCAAAAAAGATATGATTTTGGTCTCTGGCTTCAACGTCTACCCCAATGAAATTGAGGACGTCGTTGCCGCCCACCCTGATGTGCTTGAAGCAGCAGCGGTGGGAGTACCCGACGAAAATGCGGGTGAAGCGATCAAACTGTTTGTGGTGAGCAAGAATGACCAGCTTGATGAAAAAACGCTACGTGACTGGTGTAAGAAAGAGTTGACCGCCTACAAAGTGCCCAAGGTCATCGAGTTCCGGGATGAATTGCCCAAGACGAATGTGGGCAAAGTGTTGCGCCGTCAGTTGCGCGATGAAGAGACTTCAAAGACGTAACGCGTCATCCACTAAAGCAGTGTGGTTAGGCGTCGTGGAGTTGAAAGCGTTACAATAGTCGGCCCGCTCTTTTGAGCGGGCTGTTTTTTTATATCCCGTTTTTCTTTTCCTTTTTTATCTTTTAATACAGCGAATGGAAGCCCAGTCTATCGTGACTACCGACACGTCCCCAGCCCCCACCGATAGCCAACGCCTTGCGTCGCTGAAACAGGCAGCGGGCGATGTGATGCTGCGCGATACAGAGCGGCTGGAGCGACGTTTGGCCGGTTTAAGCCGTCGCCTACGTGACCAAAAGCCTATTAGTCGTGGCTTAGAAGAGGCGCAGCGTGAGGTGAATCGTGCTCAGCAAGTGCTTAGCCAGCGTATAGATCAAAAGGTTGCCCTGAACTACCCAGCGGAACTGCCGGTGGTGGAGCGGCGTGAAGATATCCTTAACGCCATCCGCGATCACCAAGTGGTCGTCGTCGCGGGGGAGACCGGTTCAGGTAAAACCACTCAACTGCCCAAAATGTGTTTGGAGCTGGGGCGTGGTCGCCGTGGTTTGATTGGACACACCCAGCCACGCCGCTTAGCGGCCCGTAGCGTCGCTGGGCGGTTGGCAGAAGAGCTGGAAGTCTCCCTGGGTGAGCAGGTGGGTTATCAGGTGCGCTTCAGCGACCAGAGCAGCCCCAGCACGTTAGTCAAACTGATGACTGACGGTATTTTGCTGGCCGAGACTCAGCATGATCCACTACTGCTGCGCTACGACACCCTCATTATTGATGAGGCTCACGAACGCAGCCTGAATATCGATTTCCTGCTTGGCTACCTTAAGCGCTTACTGCCCAAACGGCCTGACCTAAAAATTATTATTACCTCGGCCACCATTGATGTAGAGCGTTTCGCTCAACACTTTGGTACGCCTGAAACGCCGGCACCAGTCATCGAAGTCACCGGGCGCACCTATCCGGTGGAGGTGCACTACCGACCGTTAATTCGTGATGAAGAGGGTGAAGAGGACCGCACGATTCAGGAAGGTATTCTGCATGCGGTTGAAGAGCTTGACATTATTGAGCGTGAGAAAGGGTGGTTACATGGCCCGCGAGATGTGTTGGTATTTTTGCCCGGTGAGCGAGAAATTCGGGAAACTGCCGATACCCTGCGCCGAGCGGAACTAAAGGGCACTGAAATCCTGCCGCTGTATGCCAGGCTCTCTAATGAAGAGCAGAACCGTGTATTTGCACAACACCGCGGGCGGCGCATTGTGCTCGCCACCAACGTCGCGGAAACCTCACTGACCGTGCCTGGCATTCGCTATGTGATCGATCCTGGCTTGGTGCGTATCAGCCGTTATAGCTACCGCTCTAAAATACAGCGTTTGCCCGTAGAAGCGGTTAGCCAAGCCAGTGCCAACCAGCGCAAAGGGCGCTGTGGGCGGATCGCCGAAGGCGTGTGTATTCGCCTCTACAGCGAGGAAGATTTTTTAGCGCGCCCTGGTTTTACTGACCCTGAAATTCAGCGCACCAACTTAGCGTCGGTGATTCTCTCGATGCTGGGGCTGAAACTTGGCGATATAGAAGACTTCCCATTTGTTGATCCACCCGATAGCCGTTTTGTTAAAGATGGCTTTCGACTGCTGTTCGAGTTAGGGGCGGTCGACGAACAGCAGCGGCTCTCTTCGCTTGGTCGTAAGCTGGCGCGGCTACCGATTGACCCTCGTTTAGCGCGTATGGTGTTAGCGGGCGTTGAGTTTGGCAGTCTTCGTGATGTGCTGATTGTGGTCTCCGCGCTGGCCATTCAGGACCCCCGTGACCGACCTGCGGATAAACGCCAAGCCGCCGATCAGGCCCACCAACGCTGGCATGACCCGGACTCAGACTTCGTCGCGTTGTTAAATCTCTGGCACGGTATCGAAAATGCCCGCGAAGCGCTGTCGGGCAATCAACTGCGCCGCTGGTGTCGCGAGCACTACATCAACTATCTGCGTATGCGCGAATGGCACGATACCTTCCGCCAACTCAGGCAGCTGCTGCGTGATATGGATATTGAGGTGCCTGCGCCGCCGCCACGTGATGAAGATGAAAGCGAAGAGCAAGCGCGCCAGGCACGCCGTAAAACCTCAGGGAAAGTGCACCAAGCGCTGCTTTCTGGGCTGCTTTCCAACCTGGGTACGTTGCTTGAGAACCGTGAATATCTTGGTGCCCGCAATCGCAAATTTATGATTCATCCAGGCTCGGGGTTGGCCAAGAAATCACCTAAATGGATCATGGCGTTTGAGCTAATCGAAACCTCAAAGCTATTTGCCCGTACCGTCGCCAAGATCGAACCGCAGTGGATTGAACCTCAGGCACAGCATTTAATTAAACGCAGCTACAGTGAACCGCACTGGGAAATGAAGCGCTCCCAGGTAGTCGCGTTTGAACAGGTCACGCTGTTCGGGCTGCCGATCGTTGCCCGCCGCCGGGTGCATTACGGACCGATTGCGCCACAGGAGTCCCGGGAGCTGTTTATTCGCCGTGCGTTGGTAGAAGGCGAATTTCAAACCAAAGGCACCTTTTTCATCCACAATCGCGCGCTGATTGACGAAGTCGAAGCGTTGGAGGATCGCGCCCGTCGCCGGGATATTTTGGTCGACGAGGAGACGCTATTCGCTTTTTACGACGAGCGAATCCCAGCGGAGATCGTTAACGGTAAAGGGTTTGAGCATTGGCGCAAGCAGGCAGAGCAGCGCGATTCAAGCTTACTGCATTTTGATCTCGATTCGCTTAAGACGCGTGACGCTGATGACATTACTCAGGCGCACTATCCCGATCATTTGATCCTGGCTGGCGTGGCCTATCCGGTTAGCTACCACTTCGACCCGGAAGCGCCAGACGATGGCGTTACCCTAACCGTTCCTGCCGCCATGCTGCCCCAAGTGCCGGCGCATGCTTTAGAGTGGCTGGTGCCAGGTCTGCTGCGTGAAAAATGTATTGCGCTATTGAAGTCGTTGCCGAAAAGCATCCGCCGTCAGGTCGTGCCGATTCCTGACTGGGTGGACGCAGCGCTGGAAACTTTGGTGCCCGATCAGCGCCCGTTAACGGAGGCGTTGGGTGAGTTTATTCGCCGCCGGACATCAACGCGGGTGCATCCCGACGATTGGCGTTTAGACTTGCTGGAACCGCATCTAACAATGAATATTCGCGTTGTCGATCACGCCGGTGAAACTTTGGGTCAAGGGCGTGACCTGCGCGCTTTGGAGCAGCGCTTTGAAGCAGCTGCCAGCGCGGGTGCCCAGGCGTTGGCTGAGCAGGTCAGCGTTGAGCCTGCCGTTGCCGGGCTACCCAAAGCACCATTGCCCGCCTCTCGAGTAACCACCCAAGCGGGCATTCGCGTTGAGGCGTATCCTGCATTGGTTGCTGAGACCAGAGTTGCTGAGAACAGGGTATCAGAAGCCAGTGTGTTCAAGGTCGCGCTTTTTGACCATCCAGCGAAAGCCGAGGCCGCGCACCAGGAAGGCATTGCCCGGTTAGCAATTGCCAAGCTGCCTGAACAGGTTAAAGCAATTAAGCAATTACCCGATGTAGAGAAGTGTGCGCTGCTATTTGCCAAGGTGGGTAGTAAGCAAGCGTTAGTTGATGATCTGCTGCTGGCAGTGTTTACCCAGGTGGTGGCGCAACACCCCTTGCCACGCTCGGAAGGGGAGTTCAGTCAGCGATTGAGCGATACTCAAAGCCAACTGGTTGATGAAGCTAAGACGTTGCTTCTACAGATAGAAACGGCGCTTAAAGGCCATCTTGCGGTGAGTAAGATTTTAAAAGGTAAACTCAATTTTGCTCTGGCGTTAGTCTATAGCGACGTTAGTGCTCAGATGCAGCGCTTGGTTTACCCTGGCTTTATTCGTGATGCTGGCGTTTGGTTGCAAGAGTACCCACGTTATACCGAAGCCGCGCTTATTAGGCTCGAAAAAGCCGCCCGTGAACGCGGGCGCGACCAAATGATGATGCAGGATGTCCAAGCGTTAGAAGCACGCTTTGACGCACGCCGTGAAAGTGAGCGCCGAGGTAAAGTGGAAGACCCGGCACTAGTCGCTTTTGGGTGGTGGCTGCAAGAGCTTAGGGTGTCGTTATTTGCCCAGCAGTTGGGGACCAGCATGGCGGTATCAGTCAAGCGCCTGGAAAAACGCTGGCAAGAGATCGTTAGCGTTTAGTCAGTCGTTAAAAAATGTTGCTGGAAAAACCGCTATTTTACGCACACAGTTACGATATGGGTTCGCCGTAAGTCACACGCTAGCCATCGATGGCCAGTCACATCGGCAAGCCGTTTAAAGGAGATTGGCATGACACATGTGGTGATTACCGGGACAGGGCTTTATACACCGGAACACGCCATTGATAATGCGGCTTTGGTGGCGGCATTTAACGCTTGGGTAGACAGCGACAATGACATTCATGCCGAAGCGATTGCGCGAGGAGAGCGGGAGCCACTAGCGTATTCGAGCAGTGAATTTATTGAAAAAGCGTCCGGTATCAAGAGCCGTTACGTGCTAGATGCAGAGGGTATCCTTGACCCGCAGCGTATGCGGCCTAAACTGCCACAGCGGAATAACGATGAACCGTCGATTCAGTGTGAGATGGCAACGGCTGCGGCGCTCCAGGCGTTGGCTGCCGCTCAGGTAGATGCTGCGGATATTGAGCTTGTTATTGTTGCCTGTTCAAACCTCGAACGCGCTTACCCCGCTGTGGCGGTTGAGGTGCAGCAAGCGTTAGGGACAAGCGGGTACGGGTTTGATATGAACGTTGCCTGTAGCTCGGCAACCTTTGCGCTGGAAACAGCGGCTAACGCGATAGTGTCCGGCAGCGTAAAACGAGCGCTGGTGGTTAACCCGGAAGTTTGCTCGGCGCATCTCAATTTTCGAGATCGTGACAGTCACTTCATATTCGGCGATGCTTGTACGGCCGTGGTACTAGAAAACAGCGCTATCGCCAAAGCAGATGAGTGTTTTGAGATTCTTGGAACGCGCTTGATTACCAAGTTTTCCAACGCGATTCGTAATAATACTGGTTTTTTAAATCGGGTGACTGACAGTGATCCGTTGGCCTTGGATAAGCTATTTGTTCAGGAAGGTCGGCGTGTGTTTAAAGAGGTTTGTCCCATGGTGGCAAAGTTGATCACTGACCATTTGGCCTCTTTGGAATTGAGCGGTAGTGATCTTAAACGCATGTGGTTGCATCAAGCTAACCAACATATGAATGATTTGATTGCCCGCAAAGTGCTGGGCCACGACCCGAGCGTGACTCAAGCACCGATCATTCTTGATCGTTACGCGAACACCAGTTCTGCGGGTTCTATTATTGCGTTTCACCTCCACCGGGATCAGCTTGAGGCGGGGGATATCGGCGTCATATGCTCCTTTGGAGCAGGTTACAGTGCTGGTAGCGTGGTTGTTCGTCGTCACTAAAAGCAGTACGGAATTAGCAAAGGGAAAACGTCATGCGGCAGTTGTTAAATAACGAGAAGTCAGCGCTTACGTGGCGCACCGGGGGCTTGCCTCTCCTGCTGGTGGCGTTATTAGCAACCGGCGGCTGCGCCAGCACCCAGGTCGTGGAAGACAGGCATCCCGAGGACCCTTGGGAAGGTTTTAACCGTAAAGTGTTTGCGTTTAACGATGTACTAGATCGTTACACATTAAAACCAGTTGCTAGGGGCTACCGCACGATTACGCCTGAGCCCGTACAAACAGGCGTGGGTAATTTCTTCTCTAACTTAGGTGAAGTGCGCACGGCAATTAATAGTGTGTTGCAAGGCAAGCCCGCCAACGCAGGCCTCGCCACTTCCCGGTTTTTGATTAACTCCACCGTCGGCATCGGAGGGCTGTTGGATTACGCCACCTTGATGGAAATTACCGCGGAAGAAGAGGATTTTGGTCAAACATTAGCCGTTTGGGGATGGGAGGACTCGCGCTATTTAGTGCTGCCTCTGTTAGGCCCCAGCACGCTGCGAGACACGACCGGCTTACCGGCTGATATAGCGGCGAATCCCGTCTATTACGTGGATGATGATACGGTTCGTGTCAGCCTGACAGCGCTTAACTTGGTTGATATTCGCGCGGGCTTGCTAGACCAGGAGGAGTTAATCCGCGGTGATCGCTACCGCTTTATTCGTGACGCCTTCTTACAGAGTCGCCAATTTGCGATTAGTGATGGAGAGCTGGGCGACGACCCGTTTGCCGCTGATGTCTTTGATTTTGATGATAGCGACTTCGATGATAGCGACTTTGGTGACGATGATTTCGCCGATTGAGGCTTGTGATGGATCATTCTAAGCAGTTGATCGCGGTGATCGATGAACCTGGTCGTGAACGTGATGCGCTGGCGGAAGCAATTACCTGCGATGGTATGTGGGTATATGCGGCAGATGATATCGAGCATTTGCCCTCAGGCACGGCGCTTATTGTAGCCCATGCCAGGGCAGTGCCACGGCAGCAGTGGTCGCAGTTAACGCGTCGCCTGCCTACGCTGGTGGTTAGTGACTCGCGACAAGACGCTGACCTCATTAAGGCCATTGACGTTGGCTTGGTGGACTACATCGTTCATCCTTTGCGTCATGCCGAGTTACTGCGACGAATGATCCGCAAGGCCATCGAGCTTAACGATTTGGCCCTTGAGCGCGAGCGTGACCATGCGCGGCTGGCTGAGTTAAATGAAAGCTTAGAAACACATCTAGCGCTACTGCGTATGGATCAGCAGAGCGGTGGTCATATTCAACGCCGCTTACTGCCGGTACACCCTAAGGTAATCAATGGGGTGTACTATGATTATCTATTTGCGCCTTCGCTCTATTTATCCGGCGATTTTCTAGATTATCAGCGCTATAACGAGCGTTATAGCGCATTTTACTTCGCGGATGTGTCTGGGCATGGTGCTTCGTCAGCCTTTGTGACGGTACTACTCAAATACTTATGCAACCGCTGGCTTAGTGAGTGGGATGGAGAGCAGCCGGAGAACTTGCCCCCGGATTGGCTGAAGGCGATGAATCGTGAATTGCAGGGCACCGATATCGGTAAGCATGCCACTTTGTTTGTCGGTGTTATTGACCATGAAGCGCATACTCTGCACTATTCGCTCGGCGCCCAGCTTCCTATGCCACTCTTGGCGGCAGAGGGTAAGCTAAGTCGCTTAGAAGGTGAGGGAATGCCGGTAGGCCTTTTCCCCGATGTGGAGTATCCTTCGCTAAGCTGTGCTTTGCCGAAAGAGTTTCGTTTATGGCTCTGTTCAGACGGTGTATTGGAGTGCTTGCCGGGTAAAACGCTCGACACGCGGCTCAAGGAACTTGAGCAATTAGTAAGTGAGAGTGTAACGCTTGAGCAGTTGCGCGACCGGCTCGCACAGACAAATTCGCTCCTGGCAGAAGGGGATGCGGAGTTTGATGCGAACCAAGAGCGCGATGCTTTACCCGATGATCTAACAATCATGATGGTGAGCGGATTTGGTCATGCTGATTGAAGAAGGCCGCATTAAAGCGGCGTTCGATTCTGGTGTATTTGTTTTAAAACTGTGTGGCGATGTGCGTTTAACGCTCTGCGCTACGCTGGACACGCAAGCCCAACGCCTCGCCGAGACGCCGGGGTTGCGTGCCGTATTGATTGACCTGCGCGCGGCCACCAACGTGGACTCCACTGCACTGGGCTTCCTCGCTAAGGTGGCCATGGCGGTTAAAGGGCGCTTGGAGCAGCCACCTACGATCATTGTTGATAACCCTGACGTTCGCCAAATGCTGGATGTGATGGGGTTTGCGCGCTTTTTCACTCTGATGGAAGCGCCTTTGCAGCAACAGACCGCGCTCAATGATGTGCTTGAGGAGTTACCGGAAGAGCCCGCCGATGAAGAAGGGTTGCGGGAACGCATCCTTGAAGCCCATCGCATTTTGATGCACATGAACGAGCACAACCGCGAGCAGTTTCAGCCACTGGTGGAGATGCTTGAGTCTCAAGATGCTGCCACGCCTCATTAGACGCCTACCCTTGATGCGCCCAGCCTTTGCTTGTTTGCAATGAATTGCGTTGCTAATGGCGCATAGCGGGGCGCACAAATGATCTCCTATCTCTATAGTGTTCGTCCCCACAAACGTCATTAAATCGTCTATGATTAGCGGCCTATCTATTCCAGCGCGCACGTTTAATGCGTTCAAGGAGACCCATGCACCTTAATCCCCGCCGGGTAGCGCTGCTCGTCGCCGCCAATACGGCGCTAGCCCCCTTTGCTATCGACGCATATTTGCCTGCGATGGGCATCATTGCCGACAGCATCGGCGCCAGCATCCATCGTACTGAGCTTTCCATTAGCGTGTTCCTGTTCGGCTTTGCGTTGGGCCAGCTATGTTTTGGGCCATTATCGGATCGTATGGGCAGAAAGCCCGTGCTATTAGGTGGCCTGGTGGTTTTTATGCTCGCAAGCCTTGCTATTACTACGGTAGATAGTTTGTCCTCACTATTGGCCTGGCGATTTGTGCAGGCGTTGGGTGGCGGGGCCTGCGTGGTTAATTCGGCAGCGATTGTGCGCGACTGCTTTAGTGGGCGTGAAGCCGCCAAAGTGATGTCTACCATGGCAATGATCATGATGTTAGCGCCGTTGGTGGCACCAGCAGTGGGGAGCTTATTACTCTATGTGGCCGGTTGGTGGCTGATTTTTGTGTTTTTGGCGGTTTATGCAGGGTTTTTGCTGTGGCTGCTAGGCACGCGCCTACCTGAAACGCGGGATATGTCGCTACCGGCCGCCTCGCCGCGGCAAGTTATTCGCAACTATGCCAGTGTGCTTAAGCACCGAGAAGGGATGGGCTATATCTGTGCGGTGGCAGCGTCCTTTGCAGGGCTTTTTGCATTTGTAACCGCATCCCCGTTTCTCTACCTCGACTATTTTGGTTTGTCACCCGCGACATATCCGCTCGTTTTTGGCGTTAACGTACTCGTTATCGCGCTTTCAAATAGAGTCAATATTCACTTGTTGCGTAAGCGCTCGCCTCAGCAGAATTTGCGTTTGGGGCTGCTTATTCAGTTGGTCGCGGCACTAGGGTTAGTGTTGGTAACGGCGTTAAACCTGGCCTCGCTTATGGTTATTGTGCCGCTGATTATGCTGTTTACCGCCATGATCGGACTGATTACGCCGAATGCTATTTCAGCGCTGTTAGATCACTTTGGCCATATCAGTGCCACCGCTACGGCATTGTTAGGCGGTATTCAATTCACCTGTGGTGCTCTCGCCGGTGTAATGGTGGGGCTGTTTGAGGTTGAGCATCTTTGGCCCATGGTACTCACGATGTTAGGCGCTGCGCTGCTGGGAAATATCGGAGTGCGAAAACTGACCAAAACACCTACTGCAGATGGATAGTCTACTGGCCTGGGTAAACTTACCGCTAAACACGTGGCTAGCCTGTGCTGCGGTATTAATGCTGGGGGCCTTTGTACAGCGCGCTACAGGCTTTGGTTTAGCGGTTATCGGTGCGCCGTTATTATTGATGCTTGAGCCACGCTTAGTGCCAGCCGTCCTTGTGCTGTTTGTATTTACTGTCGCATTGATGATGATCAGTGCCTACTGGAACGAGGTACAGTTGGGCGTCGTTGGGATGGCATTAATGGGTTATCTTCCTGGCAATGTGCTGGGGATTTGGCTGCTGCTCGCCGCACCGATATTTCTATTGGGAAAGATGGTTGCGGTTATTGTGTTGCTTACCGTGCTGGTCACGGTGTGTCGTTTTCAATTACCCGTCAACCGTATAACGGTGTTTGGTGCTGGTGTGCTGTCGGGTATCTTTGGCACAGTGGCAGCCATAGGCGGCCCGCCCATTGTATTGCTAATGCATAGCTTACCGGCTGATCGGGTGCGGGGTAATCTAGCCGCCTTTTTTATCCTGACCTCCATGTTGACCTTAATCACTTTGGTATTGGCTGACCAGCTTCAGCTATGGCATTTCCAGGTCGCGCTTACTTTCCTACCCGCAGTATTGATCGGCAATGCCCTCGCACATGCTGTTGCACACCGCCTTGATAGGCGCTTACTGCAAGAGGCGTCGCTTGTGTTATGTACCTTCGCCGCGCTTGGGCTTTTATGGTGATAGAAAACCTATTTTTCTTACCTAACTAGATTTTTATCACCTTTTGCTCACTGTCATGAAGTTATCATCGATCCAGTGCAAGGTATGCCTTGCGAAGGCCAGAGCCTTATCTGAACAGGGGGGATTGCGCATGAAACGAATTCTAAAAACCACCCAGCTCTCAGCTACCGTAATGAGCGTTGCCGAGGTTGCGCAAGCACTCAATCAAACCCGTATCGTCGGACGTCGGCTAAGTTATTGCTGAGGAAAATCTTAAACTACTGTCCGGCATTTGTTGAATCAAGCCGCTGTAAACGAAAATCGGCAATTATTTAGATTCAGACATTCCTTAATAATACGAAAGCCAATTGGTTCGTTGTTAATTATAACTAGATTTCGTTCCAGTAGCAGTGCTGCTTAGTTGTGCAATACGAGATTCGGTATTCAAGTGCTTCGCCCTTTAATCCTCGGGCAATCCGGCGGATCTCCAGCAGCGGAGAGCCTAGTTCTACGCCTAAGTATTTCTGCTCTTGAACGCCTGCAGCAACAGCAAATAAGCGCTCTTCAGCATTCGCAATGCTCTGGCCGAATTTTTGCTGGTAAAGCTGGTAGAGCGTATTTGGCAATGTTTCTGGCTCGCACTCTAAAGCAGGGAATCTCTCTGCATCAACTATCAGATCCTCTAATAGCGCTGGTACCTCGTCTAATATCCTGACCCGCCGGATGTGAACCACCATGCTGTCTTCCTTAATCTCCAGAGCGTCCGCTTCATCACGCGCCGCAGGTCGGCGCTCTCGTTGAAGTACTCTGGAAATGGGTAACGAGCGCTTACCATTAAGGCTTATGAGGTGAAAGAATTGAAAGAGAGAACGGTCACTGTCATGTGTAGCAACAACGGTACCTTTTCCCTGATATCGAATAACAATATGCTCGCTGGCTAATGCATCTACTGCTTTGCGTAGAGTCCCCACGCTAACGCCGTATTCATGTGACAGGGCAGACTCACTGGGAATGAAAGTGCCGGGCGGCCAAACGCCTGACACTATGCGCGAAAGCAGAGCTTCCTTGATTTGTTGGTGTAGCGGGCGATAGCTGGGTGTTGGCTCGTCGTTCATGTTTGATCCCTTGAGGTGCTTTTAGCGCGGTGTTCATTACCGCCGATTGTTTTTACTTACGACAATATTACCAAAAAAAAAGAGTGTGGGCTTGCTATCCTCTATCATATGTCATATATATGAATAGAGGCTTCGTATCATCTGATGTGAAGCAGTTTCTGGCAGTTGTTTTCTACAAGCTGAAATCGAAACAACGTTAATAAACCTCACAAGTTGAGAGGAGATACCATGAGCATTGACTTTATAGTGCATGACGCCGACGACAGCGTCGGGGTCATTGTGGTCGAGGGGATCCAGGCTGGCCAAGAGGTAACAGGTTGGATCATGGAAGGTAACGAGACGATGACTTGCACCGTTCATGATGCCATACCGATCGGCCACAAGCTGGCGGTTCGTGATCTGGCAGAAAATGATGCGGTCATGAAGTACAGCGTTGATATTGGTCGCGCTATTAAGCCGGTCAATAAGGGTGAACACCTGCACGTCCACAATGTTAAAACCAAGAGGTGGTAAAAATGGAAATTACAGGTCGCAAGTTTCAAGGCTATCGTCGCGAGAACGGACGTGTGGGTGTTCGTAACCACGTTATCGTTATGCCGGTCGACGATATTTCCAACGCTGCCGCCGAGGCCGTCGCCAATAACATCAAAGGAACCCTGGCACTACCGCATGCTTATGGCCGTTTGCAGTTTGGTCCTGATCTGGATCTGCACTTCCGTACGCTGATCGGTATCGGCAGCAATCCGAACGTTGCTGCTGTGATCGTAATTGGTATCGAGCCGGGCTGGACGAACAAAGTTGTGGATGGCATCAAGGCTACGGGTAAGCCCGTTGAAGGCTTCTGGATTGAGCAGAACGGTGACCACAATACGATTTGCGCGGCGTCCAAGGCAGCCCGTGAGTTTGTGCAGCACGCCAGTGAATTGCAGCGTGAAGAGTGCGATATTAATGAGCTGTGGGTCTCTACTAAGTGCGGTGAGTCTGACACCACCTCGGGTCTGGCTTCCTGCCCGACGACAGGTAATGCTTTCGACAAGCTCTATGATGCAGGCTGTACCCTAGTGTTCGGTGAAACATCCGAGTTGACGGGTGGCGAGCACCTGGTTGCCAAGCGCTGCGCGACGCCAGAAGTGCGTGAGCAGTTCCAGGCCATGTTTGACGGTTACAGCAATATGATTGACCGTTACAAAACCAGCGATCTATCCGAATCCCAGCCGACCAAGGGCAACATTGAAGGTGGCCTGACGACCATCGAAGAGAAGGCACTGGGTAATATCCAGAAAATCGGTAAGCGCTGCATGGTAGACGGTGTGCTTGATAAAGCCGAAGCACCGACTGGGTCAGGGTTGTGGTTCATGGACTCTTCTTCGGCTGCGGCCGAGATGGTGACGTTATGCGCAGCAGCGGGCTATGTGGTGCATTTCTTCCCCACCGGCCAGGGTAACGTTATCGGTAACCCGATCCTGCCGGTTATCAAGCTATGTGCTAACCCGCGTACCCTGCGTACCATGAGCGAACACATTGATGTTGATGTGACACCTATCCTCAGACGTGAGATGGATATGGATCAGGCAGGTGATGCATTGCTGGAAATGATGATGCGTACCGCTAATGGCCGTCACACTGCTGCTGAAGCGCTTGGGCATCGTGAGTTCGTCATGACACGCCTCTACGAAAGCGCCTGATAATCTTTTTGGCGCCTTCGCCCTATGGGGTAGGGCGTCACTTTATTTTAGGAGACATGTTTAACGAAAAGCGCCTTTCAACCAGCTCTGTGGACTATAGCAAACTTCGGTGCTGTTTGCTCGCAAGTTAAAAACGACAATGATAACGACAATACTTGGAGAATGAACCCATGCGAATCTCTCAATCCATCGGTTTGGCAACCGGTCTGGGGTTATCCCTCGTCAGCGCTATAACCACCATGACTCAGGCGGACGATTTTCCATCCAAAGACATCCAGTACGTAATTCCCTTCGGCCCAGGGGGTGAATCTGATATCAGCGCCCGGCTGCAGCAGAAGTATTTTGAAGAAATTACCGGTGAGCAGCTGATCGTTCAATATATGCCGGGCGGAGGTGGCGCCGTCGGTTGGTCTCAACTTCCCAGCATGTCTGCAGATGGCTATACGATCATGGGCTCTAATCTGCCCCATATCATTCTCAAGCCAATGGGGCAGGATGTCGGTTTTAAAACGGAAGACCTTAGTAACTTCTTTTACTTCCATTATTCGCCGGATGCCATCCTGGTACGCAATGACAGTCCTCATCAGACCCTTGATGACTTGATTGCAGCTGCTGAGGCAGCACCGGGAGCCGTGACCTTCTCCGGTAGCGGTACCTACAGTGCCAACGATGTCGCAAATACGCGTTTCCAGCAATTGGCTGATGTCACCACGACCTATATTCCCTTTAGAGGAACCGGAGCAGCGGTAACAGCGCTACTAGGTGGCCAGGTGCAGGCAGAGTGGGGCTACACTACGGTAGCCGCCAACCATCAGGACAAAGTGCGCATGCTGGCAGTTGCCTCTGAGGAACGCCATCCGATGTTCCCCGATGTGCCTACCTTCCAGGAGCTTGGGTATGACATGGTAGGCGGTGCCTATCGTGGTATGGCAGTGCCTCACGGAACGCCCGACGACATCCAGCAGCAGCTTTCCAATATCTTCCAGCAAATCAACCAGCACCCTGAATTCCAGCAGGAAATGCAGGATCTGGGCTTTGTGCTGCTCGATACCCCGGTGGATAAAATGGACGCATTCATGGCGGATCAAATGGATGTTTACGAGGCTACCGCGCGTGATCTCGGCCTGATCGACTGATCTGACCCGGGTAAGGAGTCGTATGGATATTCTCAGCCATGCATTAGGCGCCTTGTCGCCGATGAATCTTGGTTTGGCGCTGCTCGGTGTTGCAGCGGGAATCGTCATTGGGGCGCTGCCGGGGCTTTCGGCGACGATGGCCGTTGCCGTGCTGGTTCCGGTGACCTTCGGCATGACGCCGGAGTCAGCGCTGATCATGCTGGGCGCGATTTACACGGGCGCCATTTATGGTGGTTCGTATTCGGCCATTCTGGTCAATACGCCGGGAACGCCGTCGGCAATAGCGACAACGTTCGATGGCTTCCCGATGGCTAAGCGTGGTGATGGTGACCTGGCGGTCACCCTCTCAACATTGGCCTCGGTGGTGGGTGGGCTTGTCGGCGTGCTGGCCTTGCTGACGTTGGCCCCACTCTTAGCACAAGTGGCGCTGAGTTTCGGTCCTGTGGAATATTTCTGGCTTGCCATTTTCGGACTGACGCTGATCTCAGCTCTCTCTGAAGGGTCGACTTTGAAAGGTTTCATGGGCGCTGGGTTTGGTTTATTGCTCTCCACCGTTGGCGTGGCCGTGATGGGGGGCGATATACGCTATACCCTTGGCTCCCAGGTGTTGCTGGGAGGTATCGAAACGGTGTCAGCGCTAATCGGGTTGTATTGTATCCCGGTGCTGATAGACATGGTCGATACCCCTGAATCCCATCTTAAGGTCAACGAGAAGCCGCGCGGTGTCCGTTTGCGCGAAGGCCTGAAACATGCATGGGTAGGTAAGCTTAATCTATTGCGTTCAGCGACCATTGGCACCGGGGTGGCGATTCTGCCGGGGGCTGGCGGATCGATTGCCAGTTTGGTGTCTTACTCGGAAGCCCGGCGCGCCGCCAAAGACTCCAGTTCCTTTGGTAAGGGAAATCCTCAGGGCGTACTGGCCACCGAAGCCGCCAATAACGCGACGGTAGGCGGTGGCTTCATTCCCACCCTGGTGTTGGGGATTCCTGGCACACCGCCGGATGCTGTCATCCTGGGGGCGCTGTTGGTGCAAGGGTTTCGTACCGGTCCTGAGCTCTTCACCACCAATGCGAGTATCACTTACACCTTTATCGCAGGGCTGTTTATCGCCACCTGCCTGCTGCTGCCGTTAGGACTGCTGGTCGGCCGCTATGCCTTCAAGTTCATTATCACCATTCCCAAAGCGTTACTGGTGCCTACAATCGCCTTTATGACGGTGATCGGGACCTATGCCATTCGCAATAGCGTGAGTGATGTCATCATCATGTTGACACTTGGGGTGGTGGGATGGTTGCTCAATCGCTACGGGTTTAAACCCTCACCGATTGTGCTGGGCTTGATTCTGGGGCCCATTGCCGAGCAGGGATTTGTGCAGGGCTTCCTGATGGGGCGTGCCAGCGGCTCCTATACAGTGACCTTCTTTGGTGGGCCGATTTCGCTGACGATCATTGCCTTATCGATCCTCAGTGTCTTCTATCCGGTGATCAAGGCGCGCCGAACTCAGCGGCGTCACCAGAACGGTCCGGATGACCCTCGTCAGGAGACATCATTATGAGCAAAGCACTTTCCAAGCTCCAGGCGTCGTGCTCGGCACGATCAGAATTTCTGATGCCGCTGCTGTTCATCAGCATTGGTGGTATGTGCCTATGGAAAAGCCAGGATATGAGTCAGATGGGGGCTATTTTTCCCGTCACCATCGCTATCGTGGTTGTCGTCGCGGGTGTGCTGCGGCTCGCCCAGCTGATGGTGCGTGGGGTATTAAGCAATACCGAGCGTGACAAAGGTTCCACCCCTAGGAGAGTTCTGATGGTGGTCGTGATGACCATCTGGGCGTTAGTGATGCCATGGGCGGGTTTTCTACTGACGGGGCTGGCAAGCTTTGTCAGCTTGATGATGGTGGCTCAATACCAGCCATGGACAACACGACGTTTAAGCGGACACCTGGTGACTGGGGCCTTACTGGTGGCTTTTTTCTACGGTCTTTTTGCCTTACTGCTGAATGTGCCGTTACCGCTGGGGCGGTGGTGGATGTAGCCGTTTTTTTTGCACAGAGACATATCACCCTTAATACTAGAGCTGCCCCAGCAATAACAGTTGTCCCAGCAAAACGATAGGAGTACTTATGGCTAAAATCGTGATTTCTGAATTCATGGACGAAGCCGTCGTTGAGAAGCTTCAAACGCAGTTTGACGTTATTTTCGACACCACCCTGGTTGATAACCGTTCCTCCCTGCTTGACGCCGTCGCTGACGCTGACGCCATCATTGTGCGTAACCGTACTCAGGTAAATACAGAGTTATTGGCGGCGGCTCCTCGCTTGAAGGCGGTAGGGCGCTTAGGCGTGGGCCTCGATAATATCGACCTCGAAGCCTGTGACTCGCAAGGGGTGATAGTGAAACCGGCGCATGGCGGAAACGGCAGTTCTGTTGCCGAGTACGTGCTGACCGGCATCTTGATGTTGCGCCGCAATGCCTATTTCTCCAGTCAGTCAATGCTGGCGGGCGAATGGCCTCGTCAGGCGTTAATTGGGCGTGAAGCCAGTGGCTCAACACTGGGCCTGGTCGGCTTTGGTGCCATTGCGCGCGAGACGGCGCGACGAGCACTTGCTCTGGACATGAAAGTGGTGGCTTTTGATCCTCACTTGGCGGCGGATGCGCCGGAATGGGCGGGGGTTGAACGCCATGAGAGCTTAGATAGCCTGCTGGCAGTCGCCGATTCAGTCAGTTTACATGTGCCATTGACGGATGAGACGCGTCACTTGATTGACGATGGCGCGTTGAATCGCATGAAGCCTAGCGCGATCCTGATTAATGCGGCACGCGGCGGTATCGTGGATGAAGTGGCCCTGGCAGTGGCGTTGCGCGAAGGCCGGTTGGCCGGTGCCCTGCTGGATGTCTTCGAGCAGGAACCCTTGCCAGTGGGGTCAGCCCTTGTCGGGGTGCCAAACCTTATCCTGACGCCGCATATTGCCGGTGTTACCGAAGAGTCCAATGCCCGTATCAGTCAGATGACCGTGGATAATGTGTGTGATGTGCTGGCACACGCGGGGGTAAGCGCATGACTGACAACGTCAAGTTAAGTGTCGCCGACGTACGTGATCTGGCCATGGCCGCCATGCGGGGGCGTGGTTTTGGTAAGGACGAGGCAGCGGCGACCGTTGAGGCCTTGCTGGCCGCGGAACGTGATGATTTACCGTCACACGGTTTATCGCGGCTGCCTTTCTATCTGGATCAGGCAGCCAGTGGCAAGGTGGATGCCTCAGCAGTGCCTCGCGTGGAGACTGAAGGAGCCGTGGTGCGCGTTGATGCCGCTTATGGCCTGGCCTTTCCCGCCGTAGAGCAGGGGCTAAAAGCGGGCTATCAATGCGCCGCGCAACTGGGCATAGCGGCCGTGTCGATCGCACATTCTCACCATTTTGGCGTGGCCGGTGCATCGGTGGAAGCAGCCGCTCGGCAGGGCTATTTGGCGCTGGCGTTCAGTAACGCCCCCTCTGCCATGGCCCCATGGGGCGGAAAGCGTCCACTGTTTGGAACCAACCCGATTGCTTTCGCATGTCCTCGCCGCGAAGACGACCCGCTTTTGATTGATCTGTCGCTGTCAAAAGTGGCGCGTGGCAAGGTAATGATGGCGAAGTTGCACGGTAAACCGATTCCGGAAGGCTGGGCACTGGATATAGAGGGGCAGGCCACCACAGATCCTGATGAGGCGCTGGCAGGCAGTATGGTTCCTGCCGGTGATGCCAAAGGGGCGGCGTTAGCGCTGATGGTTGAGCTACTGACAGCAGGACTGACCGGGAGCAATTTCGGGTTTCAGGCCAGTTCCTTTTTTGATGCAGAAGGTAAACCTCCCAGCATTGCGCAACTGATTCTGCTGATTGACCCACAGCGGTTTTCCTCGGGCTTTGTTGAGCATGCCGAAAGTCTGTTTGCGGCCATGTTGGAACAGCCTGACGTTCGTATACCGGGTGAGCGTCGCTTTCAACTGCGCCGTGAGGGCGATGGCCAGGTCACATTATCGACCTCTCTTGTCGACGCGCTTGAGAGTCATGCGGCAGCGAGGTGACGTTCAACTAGTTGTGCTCAATGGGCCAGTCGAATCCCGGATGACTAAGGGGGCGTCGAGTAACTGCCGGTGGGGGAGTGTCTCGCCCGCGATGCGAGCTACTAATGCGTCGGCGACTTGATACCCGATATCAGCAGCAGGAACCGCCACGGTAGTAAGTGCTGGCGTCATGAAGCGGGCTTGGGGAAGGTCATCGAAGCCCGTGACCGAAAGGTCATCGGGTATGCGGACGCCAGCCCGCTGGGCCGCCAACATGACGCCAAATGCCAGAATGTCGTTGCCGCAAAGTATGGCGGTGGGAGGCGTTTCAAGGCGCATCAGTGTTTCAAACGCCTGAAACCCTTCAGCAATGCCGTAAGCGACGGTGACGACACGTTCTGGCGGTATGGCGCATCCGGCCTGCTCGGCTGCCTGAAGAAAGCCTTGTAAGCGGCCGCGGGCGCGGTCATTGCTTTCTACCGGTGCGCTGACTACGGCTAACTGGCGATGCCCAAGCGATAGCAGATGTTCGGCCAGTGTTTGGGCAGGTGCCGTATTATCAAAGCCAATGGATGGCCAGTTGGGATCATCAATGCTGTGCCAGCAGGTTAAAAAAGGCAGCCGACGGCGTTTTAGCGTTGTCAGTGCACTGGGTCGATGGTCATGGCCGATCAGCACCAGGCCATCAACCCCTTGCTGGATCAGCGTGTTTAATGCTTCAAGTTCATCATCAAGATCATAGCGGTAGGTGGCAATCAGCAAACGGTAATCGTGATGCTTTAGACGCTGTTCCAGGCGGTTGATACCCGTGCTAAAGATGGGGTTATCCAATGTAGGAACTAGTGCCCCAATGGCGCCGATGCGACTCGAGGCGAGAGCCCGTGCTGAACCATGCGGCACATAGCCAAGTTTGTCGACGGCGGCCTCTACACGGACACGCAACTGGCTACTGACATGCGGTGCTCGGTTGAGAACCCTTGAGACAGAGGCGGTTGAAACGCCCGCTTCCCTGGCAACGTCGGCCAATAGAGCATGTTGTAATTCATTGTTCATAAATAATTTTTTCTATTTTTTATGAGGTTAAACCCCTTGCTCATCGACAAGTGCACAGCAAGGGAAAGTTTTTCTGGACAATTCATATATATGAGTCTAGTTTTAAACACAGCTTTGTAAGCGCTTACATTCTAGCCTACTTCCTATGCAACATAGAATGGGTGCTTGCCAAAGCTGATTAAGTAATCACTGATAGACCAAAAATAATTACAAGAATAATGAACGTTAGAGGAGTGATCCTATGCCGGATTCATCTAAACAACCTTCCAGCCATAAAGGGATCGGGGCTCTCATGTGGATAGCCTTTGGCCTTTTCGTGGTTTTTTTCCTCAATGTTTTGCTTCAACGCTTTAGCCCGGGGGTGTTAAACCTCTCCGCCGCTCAGGAAGCCTTGTTTTTACTGGTCGCAACAGGTGTCTTTATTTCTGCCTGCCTGAAACTTGAATCTCGCAATTCTCACGCTGCATGAAAACAGGCCTGATAAGCGCCTGATAATAACTACAAGGAGCAAGCTAATGCCTCTGTTAAATCGTTTTGAAATCTTCAAGTCCGGTGTCGCTGGTGAACCTAGTTTGCCAGAGCGTCGTCAATTCATGCTAACGGCTGGCCGCTATGGCTTTAGCGCTGCTGTGATTGGTGCTGTTGGCGGAACGCTGTTTTCAGAGCAGGCCATGGCGCAAACCGCACAGGAGGAGAGTGCCCTCCAAGCGGCTGCCGAAATGACCATCGTTCTGGCAACCGGGTATCGGGTAGGCGCGACGCGGGCTTATCCCATTATGCAGTTGAACTATAAGGAGAACCTGCAGAATTTCACGGGTGGCCGAATCTACGTCAGGCTGGCACCGGCGGGCGAGCTGGGTGTCGGTGACACTCTGATCAGCAAAGTGCAAGGTGGATCTGTCGCAATTGCGCAGCATTCCATGGCCAATTTGGCCGCCTTCGCGCCAGAAGTGGATTTGATCAATATTCCTTATTGGTGTGGCAACAATCAGAACCTTATCAATCTGGTAACTTCACCGGCCTGGGAGGATGTCGTACATAACAAGATTGAGGAGCGCGGTTTCAAGGTGCTTTCTTATATCTGTATTGATCCACGTACAGTGGCGGTTCGTAAGGGGTTGCTTGATGGTCCCGTCAAGACGCCGGAAGACATCCGGGGCATCAAGTTCCGCGTTCCGGGCTCACAAATCCTGCAAAAAGTGTATCGCCTATTGGGCGCAAACCCAACGCCGGTTGCGTGGGGGGAAACATCCTCTGCCATGCAACAAGGCGTAGCCGATGCGCTTGACCCCAGTGTTCAGGCCTTGCTGGTGTTTGGTTTCACTGATGTTCTCCAGAGTATTTCCACCATTCAATCCGTTGCGGATGCGCAGGTATATACCTGCAATAAGGAATGGTTTGACTCGCTTTCTGCCCCAATTCAAGAAGGTGTGATACAGGCGTCTGCCACAACGTTCCGGGAGAACCTGGCCAAGGTGCCTGCCGCACGGGCTTACGCCTACAATCAAATGCGTCAGGCAGGTGTCGAAATTTATAATCCGACAGAAGATGAAATTGCACAGTGGCGTGACCGCTGTGGTCATCAGCTGTCAGATTGGGACGATACCAAACTGGAGTTAGCGGGTTCCATGGATATTTTCGAACGGCTATTGGCAGCGACGGAGGAGAACCATGGCTACTACGTCGACAGCAACAGCTAAAATGTCGAAGTGGCGGGCGTTCCGGCTGCGCTGTGACAGCATTGATCGTAAGGCTGAGCGTTGGCTACTGCTAACTTTCTACGCCTTGATCATTCTGACCATTGCCATCGAAGTGTTCCGTCGCTTTGTCATTAACTACTCCTCGCCTTGGGGCGAGGAGGTTGCCCGCTACGCGTTTATTTACCTGGCATGGCTGGCGGCAGCGGCAGCGGTCAGAGACCGGGCGCATATCCGTATTGATGTGCTGGTGAATCTGGGTGGCCCAAAAATGAAGCGCCTCGGTTGGTGGCTAGCGGATATTGCCACCCTGATTTTGGCAGTATGGGCCCTTTGGTTATCAATTGCCCCAATTCTTACGTCGCTGAACTTTGGCTCAATGACTCCCGGTTTGCGTGTATCACAGGCCTTTTTCCTGGCGGCCGTGCCCCTCGGCTTTGCCCTGGTGGTATTGCGAGTGGTGCAGTCAATGCTGGCAGATGTTCGCCGTATGAAACGTGGTGAACCCGTGTTTGATGGTCAGAAGCTGTTTGACTGAGGTAAATCGCTATGGAATTTATGACATATCAACCTGCCGCGGCAGATCTGGGGTGGAGCTTTTTTCTTCCCATTCTGGGGCTGGTCACTTTGATTACGTTAGGTGTGCCGATCTGGGTAGCGATTGGGCTAGGGACGCTGGCGGCGATGACCTTCACCGAAGCATTGCCCTTATCGGTGTTCGGGGCGTCGTTGTTTGAAGGCATCAATGCCTTTGCCTTGATTGCCGTCCCACTGTTTATCTTAACCGGCGATGCGCTGGTGCGCTCAGGCCTATCGGAAAAATTGCTTAACCTGGCCCAGGCCACGGTGGGTGGGTTTCGAAGCGGTATGGGTAGCTCTACAACGCTGGGCTGCGGCTTCTTCGCCTGTATCTCCGGCTCTGATGCAGCAGGCGCTGCTGCTGTTGGGCGTATGACCATCCCTCGGCTGGTTGAAAGAGGGTATCCGCTTCCCGCTGCCTGTGCGCTGGTAGCAGCGGGTGCCTGTACCGGGATTCTGATACCGCCTTCGATTGCCTATATTGTCCTGGGGCTTGTGTTGGGCATGCCGGTTTCCACGTTATTTTTGGCTGCCATTATCCCCGGTATTTTGGTGATGTTGGCGATCATGATAACCAATGTGATATTGAACCGGATGTACGGCTTTGAAAAGGGACACGAGCGTTTCTCGTTTCAAAACTGGCTAAACGCTGTCTGGGATGCCAAGTGGGCACTGTCTGTCCCTATCGTGATTCTGGGCGGGATTTATTCGGGTATCTTCACCCCGACAGAGGCGGCATCGATTGCAGTAGTTGTCGTCGTGCTGGTGGGCTTTAAGCAAGGCACGCTGAGCCTAAGTGATATTCCCCGAATGCTGGAATCATCGGCGCGCGTGTGTGGGGTGATTGTGCCCATTATCGCGATTGCGCATCCATTGGCTCAGATGCTTGCCAGCCTCTCTATTCCTCAGACCATGGTCGGCAGTATTACCGGTTTTACCGACTCTCCGGTAGTGATTATTCTGATGATGATTGGTGTTCTGGTCCTGGCAGGCTGTGTGATGGAGGCGACGCCTAATATCGTGATTCTGGCACCGCTTTTACTGCCACTGGCACAGATGGTCGGCATGGATCAGTTCCATTTTGCGATCCTGATGGTGACGACACTGGGACTCGGATTCATAACCCCGCCATTAGGTCTGAATCTCTTCGTGGTGGCCGGATTAACACGCTGCTCCGTTCTCGCTATCGCACGCTATGCCATCCCCTTTGTACTCGCCATGCTGTCGGTGGCATTACTGGTCGCGTTTGTGCCTTGGCTGTCGCTCTGGTGGCGGTAACCGCATAACCATTCTGGGATAAATTGATTTGCAACATACCTACAACTGGTGGCGATAAAAAAATGTAAGCGCTTACATATTGTAGGGGTAATGCCTGATGTGTCCTTGGACGTCTCTGACTTCTTGTGCACAGGGACTGAAACTTCAATGAAAAAACGTCAGTAAAACAAAACAGAGGAATGTAGAAATGGCGATTACTTACTATAAGAAAGCCGACAAAAATGCATCAACTGGTCACGATCAGACGCAGGAACTTGTGGCCAGAATGCTTTCTGAAATTGAAGCGGAAGGAGAAAGCAAAGCTAAAGAGTATTGTCTGAGCCTGGATAACTGGCAAGGCGATATCGTGGTCAGCCGAGAGCAGATTGAAGCCGCAAAAACAAAAGTACCCGAGCAGCTCAAAAAAGATATCGAGTTTGCTTACGAACGCGTCAGCCGCTTTGCGGTGGCCCAGCGTGACAGTATCCAGGAGTTTGAGACGGAGCTGTCACCGGGACTTTTTGCAGGTCAGAAGCTGATCCCGATGGAAACGGCTGGCTGTTACGTACCGGGTGGGCGTTATGCGCACATTGCGTCAGCCATCATGAGCGTGGCAACGGCGAAAGTCGCCGGTGTCAAAAACGTGGTGGCGTGTTCAGTGCCGCGTGATGAGCAGGGGATTCACCCAGCCATTCTTTATGCCATGGACCTAGCCGGGGCGGATACCATCCTGCAGATGGGGGGCGTACAAGGTATTGCTTCCATGGCTTTCGGTCTTTTCACCGGCAAGCCTGCCGATATTCTTGTCGGCCCCGGTAACCGCTTTGTCGCCGAGGCCAAGCGCCAGCTATTTGGCCGCTGCGGTATTGATATGTTTGCCGGCCCCACCGAGATTGGCATCATCGCGGATCATAATGCTGATCCTGATATTGTCGCCGCTGACTTAGTGGGGCAGGCGGAGCATGGCCCTGACTCACCCGTTTGGCTATTCACCACCTCCAAAGAACTGGCTGATGAGGTAACGGCGCGTATGCCTGGCCTGATCGAATCGCTACCTGAAACTCAGCGTAATGCCGCTGAAGTAGCTTGGCGTGATTATGGTGAAATCATCCTCTGCGATACCCGTGAGGAAATTGTCGAGGTCAGTGATCGCTATGCCTCCGAGCACCTGGAGCTCCAGGTTGAAGACCTTGATTGGTGGGTAGAGCGACTGAACAGTTACGGTTCGCTATTTGTGGGTGAGGAAACCACCGTTGCCTTTGGTGACAAGTGTTCAGGCACCAACCATATCCTGCCTACCAAGGGTGCTGCCCGTTATACAGGCGGCCTGTCAGCGCAAAAATTCCTCAAAATTGTGAGCTACCAACGTCAGAGTCGTGAAGCAACGCGCAGTGTCGCTGCGGCTACCGCGCGGCTATCTCGCTGCGAAGGCATGGAAGGGCATGCGCGCACAGGTGATGTTCGTCTGGCCAAATACTACCCGGACGAGACCTTCGATCTGGTTATCAATGAGGAGGTCTGAGATGCAAGCGAACTTCAGTCTCGATGGCCAAGTGGCACTGGTAACCGGCGGAAGCAGCGGCCTGGGGCGCGCCATGGCCGAGGCACTGGCGGCATCAGGCGCCAAGGTGGTGGTTGCCGCTCGAAGGCGCGAGGCGCTGGAAGAGAGTGTCGCGACAATTGAAGCACAGGGTGGCCAGGCGGCCGCCCTTGTGGCTGACCTTGCCGCGCCGGAAGCACTGGATGATATTGCCAAGCGTGCCGCCGAACCCTTCGGAACCGTTACGGTTCTGGTCAATGCGGCAGGCGTCAATCTACGTCAGCCAATTGACGAGGTTGACTTGGCTTCCTGGCAACTGACGCTGCAACTGCATCTAGGTACGCCTTTCTTTTTATCCCGTGCGCTGGTGCCTGGTATGCGACAAAAAGGCTATGGGCGGATCATCAATCTGGCCTCGCTGCAATCGCAGCGCGCCTTTCCCAACAGTGCGCCTTACGGGGCAGGCAAAGGCGGTATTGTTCAACTGACGCGAGCTATGGCCGAGGCGTGGTCGCAGCATGGCGTTAATGCCAATGCCATCGCGCCGGGGTTTTTCCCCACGGAGCTTACGGCGCCGCTGTTTAATGATTCGGCGGCAGCTGGAAACCTGGCGGAGCGAACGGCCATTGGCCGCAATGGCAGCATGGCTGACATCGCCGGTCCTGCGGTGTTTCTGGCGTCCCCGGCATCAGGGTATATCACGGGGCAGACACTCTACGTTGACGGCGGATTTACCGCAAAATAACGTGATTCTGTAAGGAGTTGCACTATGCAAGCGCTTTATTATGTTGGCCCGGAACAAGTAGAAATGCGCGAGACCGAGGAATTGCCGCTAGCCGAAGGCGAGTCCCGGGTGCGCATTCTGGCGACGGGAATCTGTGGTTCCGACCTGCATGCCTTTCATGGCCATGATGCCCGTCGTCAACCACCAATGATCCTGGGACATGAAGCGGCGGGTGAGGTGCTGGAAGGCCCTTTGACCGGTAAAAGAGTGACTATGAATCCGCTCATCGTGTGTGGGCACTGTGAGTACTGTATTTCCGGGCGTCAGAACCTCTGTGCCAATCGCACCATGATTGGCATGACCCGTCCGGGAAGCTTTGCTGAAACGCTGACGATTCCAAGCCATTGCCTGATTGAGCTACCAGACTCATTGTCTGCAGAAGCGGCAGCACTGACAGAGCCGGCTGCCACTGCCCTGCATGGTGTCAACCGTCTGGCACACTATCTTTCAAGGCCGCTTTCCGAAGCGCGGGTGCTGGTAATTGGTGCGGGTGCCATTGGTTTATTAACGGGGTTAATCCTGCGCCATAAAGGGGTACGTCATCTGCAGCTTGCCGAAACGAATCCCTTGCGGCGAAGCACGGCAGAAGCGGCTGGGCTAAGCACGTTTGATCCGCGTGAAGAAACACCGCCAACTGATAGTTTTGAAGCCGTTTTTGATTGTGTCGGCTCAGCCCCTACCCGGGATATGGCCGTGCGTTTCATACGCCCGGGCGGAGCCATCATGCACTTAGGGTTGCAAGATAATAAGGGTGGGTTGGATACCCGAGCCATCACGCTCAAGGAAGTCGCCTTCTTGGGAGCTTACACCTATACCTCCGCCGATTTGCGCGCCACGGTTGATCTGCTGGATTCCCAAGCACTTGGCCCGCTTTCATGGGTTGAAGTCCGCCAGCTTAAACATGGTGCTGCCGCTTTTGCTGATCTCGTTGCAAGCCGTACGCCTGCGGCAAAGATAATCCTGAAACCTTAAAGCCTCCGGCGTTGTTAGAAAGCACGGATGGGGAAGCAGGCATGCGCGAGACTTAAGATTAAATAAAAGTTGTCTAATGTAGAAATATTAAATTTAGGTTGAGAACCAACCTTGCATCAGACACATGCCCTTGGCATGAACGGATTAGGAGCTGGCATATGAAGCCATCGATATTTACGACTTCCGGGGATAGGGGGTTGTCTCGACTGATGCGTCAAATTGTTCACTCCCGCGATATTGGCCGTGGTCTGTTGGTATGCGTCACTATCGCGCTAGCAACGACGTTTATTGCTGATCATTATGGCGGGCCGACGCTTCTGTATGCGTTGCTGTTTGGTATGTCGCTACATTTTCTGAGCGAGGAGGGATTGTGCCAAAAGGGCATCGAATTTGCCGCCCGTACGGTACTGCGACTTGGTGTGGCTCTGCTGGGGGCACGGATGACGTTTGATCAGGTAGGTGAGCTAGGCATCGGGCCTGTACTCACCGTGATAGGGTCGGTGGCCATCGTTATCCTGTCAGGGGCGGTGTTGGCCAGAATGCTAGGCTTACAGCGTGATCTTGGCTTGCTGACGGGGGGCGCTGTTGCCATCTGTGGTGCCTCGGCGGCGTTAGCGTTGTCGGCAGCGATGCCACGCCATGAAAACAGCGAACGCAACACCATTTTGACTGTGGTCGGCGTGACCACTCTCTCGACGGCGGCCATGGTGATTTACCCCCTGATTGCGGGAGTTCTTACGCTCACTAACACACAGGCAGGGATTTTTCTGGGCGGTACTATCCACGATGTCGCTCAAGTGGTGGGGGCCGGTTACATGATCTCAGAAGAAACGGGAGACACCTCAACTCTGGTCAAGCTGGTCCGGGTTGCCATGCTGGTGCCCGCCGTCATGGTGTTCATGTGGCTTTTTCGGGCATCTCGTCGCGAAGAGGGTGGCGCGGCTAAAGTACCCATGCTGCCGGGGTTTCTGGTGGGCTTTGTGGTGCTGGTGGTGATTAACAGCTTGGGATTGATTCCTGACGTAATGAATGAGGGGATGTCGACATTGTCACGCTGGTGTCTGGTGACGGCTATTGCGGCTCTGGGTATCAAAACATCTTTCCAGAAACTTGCCGTTGTGGGATGGAAGCCGGTGATATTAATGGCCTTGGAGACGCTGTTACTGCTAGTCATCGTGCTTGGTGTGGTGCTTTTTGCCGGTTTAGGGATTTAGTAATCTGAAGGTATTTTTTAATACTTACTATTATTTTGGAGATCCAACGTGAAAATAGGCGCACCAAAAGAGAGTGCTCGAGGTGAAGCGCGGGTCGCGCTAACCCCTGAGAGCGCAAAGCAGATTCAGAAACTGGGCCATGAGTGCCTGATTGAAACAGGCGCTGGCCTGGCGGCGGGCTTTAATGACGACACTTATCGTGATGCTGGCGTTGCCGTTGTCGATAGTGCTGACGCACTCTGGCGCGACGCTGAGGTGGTGATTAAAGTCCGTGAGCCTTCTGATGAAGAGGCAGAGCGGCTGCGCGAAGGCCAAACGCTAATCGCGTTCTTCTGGCCCGCCCAAAACGAAGCGCTGCTGGAAAAGTGTAAGGCACAGGGTGCGACGGTTGTGGCGATGGATATGGTGCCGCGCATTTCACGGGCTCAGAAGATGGACGCGCTCTCTTCAATGGCGAATATCGCCGGTTACCGCGCGGTGATTGAGGCGGGTAACAACTTTGGCCGCTTCTTTACCGGCCAGGTCACGGCGGCAGGTAAAGTGCCTCCCGCCAAAGTGTTGGTGATTGGTGCCGGCGTGGCCGGTCTTGCGGCGATTGGTACTGCCACCAGTTTAGGCGCAGTCGTGCGTGCTTTTGACGTTCGCCCTGAAGTCTCTGAGCAGATCGAGTCCATGGGTGCAGAGTTCCTGTTTCTCGATTTTGAAGATAGTCAGGATGGCTCCGAAAGCGGCGGCTATGCCTCGCCCTCAAGCCCTGAGTTTCGTGAGAAGCAGCTTGAGTGCTTCCGCGCGCAGGCGGCCGATGTGGATATCGTGATTACTACCGCTTTGATCCCTGGTCGTCCTGCGCCAAAGCTGTGGCTGGAAGATATGGTCGCGCTCATGAAGCCCGGCTCGGTGATTATCGATTTGGCCGCCGAGAAGGGCGGTAACTGTGATCTGACCAAGCCCGATGAACGGGTGGTATCGGATAATGGTGTGGTAGTGATCGGCTACACCGATTTTCCATCGCGCATGGCCAGCCAAGCGTCGCTGCTCTACGCCACCAATATCCGCCATATGTTGACCGATCTAACGCCTGAGAAAGAGGGCGTGATCAATCACAATATGGAAGATGACGTCATTCGTGGCGCCACCGTGACCCACCAAGGGGAAGTTACTTTCCCGCCGCCACCGCCCAAAGTAAAAGCGATTGCAGCCGCTAAGCCGAAGAAGAAAGAGAAGGCGCCCACGCCAGAGGAGAAAAAAGCCGCTGAGCTTGCCACCTTTAAAGCGCAAACCAAGCGCCAGGTTGGGCTGTTAGCAATAGGCGGCGCATTAATGCTGCTGTTGGGCCAGGTAGCACCTGTGTCGTTTATGCAGCACTTTATTGTCTTTGTGCTGGCCTGCTTTATCGGCTTCCAGGTGATTTGGAACGTCAGCCACTCGCTGCATACGCCGCTAATGGCGGTGACCAATGCAATTTCTGGCATCATTATTTTGGGGGCGATTTTGCAGATCGGCTCTGGCAGCGCAGTGGTCGGCGTGCTGGCAGCGATCTCGGTGCTGATCGCGTCAATCAATATCGTGGGTGGCTTCCTGGTGACACGCCGGATGCTGGCCATGTTCCAAAAATCTTAAGCGGCGGAGAGACGATATGTTAGGACAAGGATTCGTATCTGCCGCAGCAATCGCGGCAAGTGTGCTGTTTATTCTGTCGCTAGGCGGGTTAAGCAACCAAGAGAAAGCCAAACGTGCCGTTTGGTACGGCATCGTCGGTATGGCGGTGGCGGTGTTCTTTACCTCCTTAGGGCCGGGCATCGGTGGTTACTGGTGGCTGATCCCGATGATGGTGATTGGCGCTGGTATCGGGGTTTATGTGGCAGGCAAGGTCGAGATGACCGAAATGCCGCAACTCGTGGCAGCCCTGCATAGCTTTGTCGGCTTGGCGGCAGTGTTTGTGGCCTGGAGTGCAGATTTAGAGCGTCGCCGTGTAATGGCCGCGCGTGCCGCAGATGGTGTTATGCAGGAGTTTTCGGCGTTCGCTGCATTGGTCGCCACTAAAGCACCTGACGAGCTCACTTTTCTGCAGATCGAGGTCGTATTCGCGATCTTTATCGGTGCGGTGACCTTCACCGGTTCGGTGGTGGCCTTTGGCAAACTGGCGGGCAAGGTGGATGGCAAACCGCGTCAACTGCCCGGTGGGCATATGCTCAATGCCGGTGCGGCGGCTATTTCGCTGCTATTAGCGATTATGTACCTCAATGGAGCAGGCTTCTGGACGCTGATTGTGCTCGCGGCGCTGGCGTTCTTTATCGGCTACCACCTGATTATGGGAATTGGCGGTGCGGATATGCCGGTGGTGGTCTCCATGCTTAACAGCTACTCCGGCTGGGCAGCGGCGGCGGTTGGCTTTACGCTCTCCAACGACCTGCTGATTGTGACCGGTGCACTGGTGGGCTCATCGGGTGCGATCCTTTCTTACATCATGTGTAAGGCGATGAACCGCAACTTTATCAACGTGATCTTGGGTGGCTTTGGTGGAAGCACTGGGCCCGCAGCAGAGATTGAAGGTGAGCAGGTAGCGATTGACGCCGGTGGCGTGGCTAGCGCCCTGAACGATGCCGACAGCGTGATTATTGTGCCGGGTTATGGCATGGCGGTGGCCCAGGCGCAGGGCGCGGTGAGCGACTTAGTGCGCAAGCTGCGTGCAGCGGGCAAAAACGTACGTTTTGGTATTCACCCGGTGGCCGGGCGCCTGCCAGGGCATATGAACGTGCTGTTGGCGGAAGCCAAGGTGCCTTACGACATCGTGCTGGAAATGGACGAAATCAACGACGATTTCCCGACCACCGATGTGGTGATCGTGATTGGCTCTAACGATATCGTTAACCCCGCCGCCGAAGAGGACCCCAATAGCCCCATCGCAGGCATGCCGGTGTTGAAAGTATGGGAAGCCAAGCAGGTGTTTGTTTGTAAGCGCGGCCAGGGTACCGGCTACTCCGGTATCGAAAATCCGCTGTTCTTCAAGGACAACACGCGGATGTTTTACGGCGATGCTCGCGATAGCTTAAATACACTGCTGCCGTTGATTGATTAGATTAATGCGCTATAGCTAACCTTAAGACTGAGCCCGCGTTTCTTCGCGGGCTCAAGCTGCTGACGAACCCCACTTTTTGTGGGGTTTTGTCGTTTAAGAAGCTTATTTCTGAAGCGATCACTAGTGAGGCCTGTTTCTTAGACGTAGCCCATTTAGGTGTTGCTCCAGACAGGTAAGGAAGTCTTAAGGCTGCATATAACGGCTGAGCAAGCCTGAGAACGGCGCCTAAGCGACCGCTTAAGCCGTTGCCAGCGCTATTTTCTTGCAGCGGCTAGCCAGCATTGCTCGCGTACTTTTTCTAGCCCACAGAAGCGCGCATAGCGGTGGCCATGGAGCTGTTTGGCATCAGCGAAGCTGCGTTCGACGGTCTCTTTTCGTCGTTGATACAGCTTTTTACCGACCGGAGTGAGCCGATGCGCATCAATACGTTCCTTGGCCTCTGACCAGACGTGGCGCGTCAGACGCTTGGTATGGTCGCGACTTCGCGTACAGGCAGATAGCGGTGGGCAATGACGGCACTGCTCTGGATCGCTGCGATAGTGGCGATAGCCTTTTCGGTCCGTCGTGGTGTAGATCAGCGTTTGCCCTTCGGGGCACTGGTAGGTATTGGTCTTTGCTTGATAGGTAAAGGCTCGTTTAGGTAGGTAACCTTTGATCTTATTGGGGCGGCGGTAACCGATAACGCCGTATAGGCCGCGCTCTTCCAGTCCTTTGCAAATCGCGGCAGTGAAGTAACCCGCATCCAACCCAACGCCGATGGGTGATAACCCAAAGCGCTGACATTGCGCATCCAGTCGCAATAGATAAGGCACGCTGTCATGCACCGTGGCCGGTGTGGCATGGGTATCGGTGATAATGGCGTGCTTACCATCGACCGTCCGGTGATCCAGATAAAAGAACCCCGTGGGCTTGCCATCGCGCACCATGTAGCCGCTATCAGGATCCGTGGTGCTGACCTTCTTGACCACCTTCGCCGCGGGTGCGCTTGACCGCGGCGTTAAGGCTTTTTTCCATGTTGTTGACGATCCTCCTCGACGGCGGCATCCAGCGCCTCAAGATACAACAACGTACTCTGCGTCACCTCTTGGCGAACTAGCCGTTGCTTATTGGCATTGGCTTTTAAGTGCGTACTGTCGGTGTAAAGCACCTCACCACCCACGAGGCGTTTGTTCATCGCCTGCTCCACCACGGTGTCAAAAATCTCTTGATGGATGTCGCTTCCTGTGAAGCGTCAACGCCGGTTCAGACTAATCGTCGAGGCGTCTGGCACCTTGTTGGTTAGGCGAAGACCCATGAACCAGCGATACGCCACATTGACCTGTATCTCGCGCATTAACTGCCGTTCACTACGGATACCAAATAGGTAGCCGATAAAAAGAGCTTTAAACAGCAAGACAGGATCAAAGGCTGGACGACCGTTGTCCACAGAATAAAGGTGGCGTACCCGGTCACGGATAAAGGAGAAGTCGAGGGTAGCATCGATCTTACTCAGCAAGTGGTTCTGAGGCACCAGCTCGTCAAGCGTGACCATCTCGAGTTCAAACTGTTGGGGAGAGGGAACTTTTAACATGTGCCAATAAAAGCAAAGCGCTGGCGAAAGTGCCAGCGCTTTGTCAGCAATCTGAGCCCGCGTTTATTGAACTGACACCCAATAGTTGTACGGTTGGTTCGCTTAACTGGCGGCCATGGCCTGAGTCCTGTATTGCACGGGACTCAGGCCTTTTAGTTTCTGCTTGATTCGCTGATGATTATAGTAGTAGAGGTAGTCGACAATTCCCCGCTTAGCAAAAAAATCTCCTGTATTGCTCACTGTCATGAAGTTGTCATGGAACCAGTGCAAGGTATGCCTTGCGAAGGCCAGATCCCTACACGAACAGGAGTATTTCGCATGAACCGTATTCTAAAAACCACAGTGCTTGCAGCAGCCGTAATGAGCGTTGTTGGTGTTGCCCAAGCCCGTGAACAAATCAATATTGTAGGTTCTAGTACTGTTTACCCATTTGCCAGTTTTGTGGCGGAAGAGTTCGGTGCGACTACTAACTATCCAACGCCAGTTATCGAGGGAACCGGTTCGGGTGGTGGTCTGCGTTTGTTCTGTAACGGCGTAGGTGCCGGTACGCCAGACATTACCAACGCTTCTCGTCGTATGCATGTTGGTGAACTTGAGCGCTGCATTGAAAATGGCGTGACGGACATTACTGAAGTCTATATTGGAAGTGACGGCATCGCATTTGCTCAGTCTAACCAAAACGAACAGATGGACGTTACAGTTGATCAACTGTTCCTAGCGATTGCTGCTCAGGTGCCTGTTGATGGCGAATTAGTACCCAACCCTTACACGAACTGGAATCAGATTGACGACAGTTTCCCTGACCGTGAAATCGTAATTGTTGGTCCCCCAACGACGTCTGGTACTCGCGATGCGTTCGAGGAGCTGGTGCTGGTAGTCGCTGCTGAAGAGTATGAAGAGTACGGTGACGAAGAATACTCAGACGTACGTAATGACGGTGCTTGGGTAGATGGTGGCGAGAACGATAACCTTATCGTTCAGCGTTTGACGCAAGACACCACTGCATTCGGTATCTTTGGCTTTTCTTTCCTAGAAGAAAATAACGACGTTCTAGTTGGTTCTAACATCAACGGTGTTGAGCCCACTCAAGAAACGATCTCAAGCTTTGAATACCCCGTTGCACGCTCTATGTTCTTCTACCTCAAGAACCAGCACGGTGAAGAAGTTCCTGTGATGTATGAATATGCCGACATGTTCGCTTCTGACATGATGTTAGGCGAAGGCGGTTTGCTGGCTGATCTTGGTTTGATTCTTCCGACCGCTGATGCGCTTGATCAAGTTCAGCAAGATCTGGAAGACCGCAAGCAATTAACAGTAGAAGATCTTCAGTAAGCAGTTTTGGAATAGCACCAAAAGCCGGCAGTTCATACTGCCGGCTTTTTGCTTTTTCAAATAGGTCGTGGTGCAAATCCTATGCGTTAGTAAGTTTGTCACAAAACTGTCACGTTCTTGCCTTAAGGTAGCTCGGCAAACGGATTCATTGGTTAACCTGAGATATCAACGATGCAGACCAACCAGCTATTTTTGATTTTTTGCAGCGTACTTCTGCTGCTGGGGCTTGCAGCCTTCTTTGTCGGGCGAAGCAAAGCCACTCGTGTACGTGCATCAGGATCGTCGATGTATGCACAGCCCGACCAATACGCATGGTTTGCTGTGGTAGCGACGGCCTTTCCGGCCATTTTAGTGAGTGCGGTAGGTGCCTTTATCATGCTCGTCATGGGCAGCGATATACCTACATTTCCCTTACTGTTGACCAGCCTTGTAGTGGCAGTGCTGGGACTTGCCGCTGGTTTGATGTTGATACGCGCCAATTTTCATGCACGCCAGGCAATTGAGCGTGTCATTGTTTGGACCCTAGCGGGCGCTGCCACAATATCAATTCTGACAACGTTTGGGATACTGTTTTCAATTATCGGAGAAGCGCTTAATTTCTTCGAGATGTACAGTTTTTGGGATTTCATTACTGGTACTACTTGGAACCCAGGGGCAAGTTTCTTAGCGGCAGCGGGTCGCGGTGATGGCACGGGTGCAGAGTTTGGTTCAGTGCCCTTGTTTGCCGGCACCTTTATGATTACGGCGATTGCCATGTTCGTGGCGGTGCCGGTGGGTTTGCTTTCGGCTATTTATATGGGCGAGTACGCCCCTACTAAGGTTCGTGCCGTTGCAAAGCCCATGCTGGAAATCTTAGCGGGTATTCCTACGGTGGTGTACGGCTTTTTCGCGGCGATTACCGTAGCGCCATTTATTGTGGGCGTTGCAAACTCTCTAGGTCTGAATGCGTCATTTAATAATGCCCTGGCCCCTGGGATTGTTATGGGTATCATGATTATTCCTTTTATCTCCTCGCTCTCCGATGACGTCATCAATGCGGTGCCTGACAGCATGCGTCAGGGGTCTTTGGCGCTCGGTATGACCAAAGGTGAAACCATTCGCGATGTGGTCATTCCCGCGGCCTTGCCAGGTATTATTTCTGCTTGTTTGTTAGGTATGTCGCGCGCACTAGGGGAAACCATGATTGTGGTCATGGCAGCGGGCATGCGGCCTAACCTCACCATGAACCCATTGGAAGAGATGACCACCGTGACGGTGCGAATTGTGGCTGCCATGACGGGTGACCTGGAGTTTGACAGTGCAGAAACATTGTCGGCCTTTGCTCTCGGATTAGTGCTGTTTGTGGTCACGCTCTCGTTGAACTTGGTGTCTGTCATCATGATTCGCCGTTTCCGTAACAAATACCGCGTCAATAATCTGTAACGCTTGAGGTATCGATCTATGAGTGATTCATTTGACCAAATTAGTCAGCAACTCAAGCGCAGACATCGTAAATCCGCGCGGTTGAAGTATTTATCAATGGGTGCCCTAGGGTTGGCAGCCACGTTTCTAGTGATCTTCTTTGCTGACATGCTCAGTAAAGGTTTGCCAGCTTTTCAGCAAGCACAGGTCAATATTGAAGTTAATTACACGGAAGAAGCCGCAACCAATGGACGGGCGGCGGTAGACCCAGAAATAATGTCTATCGTCAGCCGTAGTGTGGTTCGCGTTATCCCTTTGGATATAAGAAATAACCCAGACCTATTAGGAACCACAGAAAATCGCTGGGTACTCGCCAGCGGTCCTGTTGATCAATACCTAAAGGGTAATCGCGTACGGTTAAGCGAAGATGAGATGGCGGTTATTGATCAGTTAGTCGAAGATGGCCAGGTCGCGCTGCGCTTTAACACCACGTTCTTCTCCCGTGGTGACTCAAAGATGCCGGAGCTTGCGGGGATTATGTCTGCAGTGATGGGTACGGTTATGACCATGATCGTCACGCTAGCCATTGCGTTTCCTATCGGTGTGATGACCGCAGTTTATCTGGAGGAGTTCGCTCCGGATAACAAGTTGACCCAGTTAATTGAAATTAATATCAATAACCTAGCCGCTATACCCTCTATCTTGTTTGGTTTGCTTGGCTTGGCGATTTTTATCAACTTCTTTGGTGTACCTCGCTCCTCACCGCTGGTTGGTGGTATGACGCTGGCATTGATGACGCTACCGGTCATTATTATATCGACACGCACAGCACTGCGCAGTGTGCCTGAGTCCATTCGTCATGCGGCCTTTGGGGTAGGGTGTTCGCGTTGGCAGGTAGTGAAAGACCATGTTTTGCCTCTGGCGATGCCGGGGATTATGACCGGTTCGATTATCGGTTTAGCACAAGCGTTGGGTGAGACAGCGCCCCTGATTATTGTCGGGATGGTGGCATTTATTCCTGATGTAACTGCCTCGTTTACACAAGCCGCTACGGTAATGCCTGCGCAGGTATTTACCTGGTCTGGCGAGCCTGACCGAGCCTTCGTGGAAAAAACTGCTGGCGGCATTCTAGTGCTGCTTGCTGTGTTGATTTCACTTAATGCTTCTGCCGTTTTACTACGTAAGAAATTTGAGCGTCGCTGGTAGGCCAGCCCGTTATAGAGGACATTGCTATGAATAGCCAAGCACCTGTAATGAACGACCAGCATAGACCAGCGGTTGGACAGCCTTATACGACTAATGATAAGGCTTGCCACGACCTGAGCATTCGAGTGCGAGATTTGAGCCTTTGGTACGGTAAAAACCAAGCATTGTTTGATCTTAATATTGACCTGTTCCGTAAAAATGTTACCGCGTTGATTGGACCTTCCGGCTGCGGTAAATCAACCTTTTTGCGCTGTTTGAACCGCATGAATGATTTGATTCCTGGCGTGCGTACTGAGGGGCTGGTTGAAATGGATGGGCGAGACGTAAACGCCGCCAAAATGGATGAAGTGGCGTTACGTCGGCGGATCGGTATGGTGTTTCAGAAGCCAAACCCGTTCCCCAAATCCATTTATGAAAATGTTGCCTACGCGCCGCGCATGCACGATTTGGTTAGCCGCAAAGCGGAGCAGGATGAGCTAGTTGAAAAAGCACTGCGTAGTGCCGGGCTTTGGAATGAAGTGAAAGACAAACTGCAACAGCCCGGTACCTCATTATCAGGTGGCCAACAGCAGCGCTTGTGTATTGCTCGCGCTATCGCTGTACAGCCTGATGTCATTTTGATGGATGAGCCAACCTCTGCTCTTGATCCTATCTCGACAGCGACGATCGAAGACTTGATGGATAAGCTGAAAGAGGAGTTCACCATCATTACCGTGACGCACAATATGCAGCAGGCGGCGAGGGTGGCGGACTACACCGCGTTTTTCCATCTGGGTGAAATTATTGAGTACAACGATACCAAGGTAATGTTCTCAACCCCCGCACAGAAGAAAACTGAAGACTATATTTCTGGTCGTTACGGTTAAGTTGCATTTATCCATCAGGCCCACCGCAAAGCGGTGGGTTCATTTTTTAGTGTTTTTTTTAAATTTTAATATATGTTTTAACATATATTTCCGTTATGTTTTTACGAAATAGATAACTTACTAGCATAGATAAGCTGAGGAGGCTCCCATGGCACTACGAATTGGTATCAATGGCTTAGGCCGTATTGGGCGTTTGACACTGCGTAGCCTATGGGCACAGGTTGAATCGGGTGCGGTAGAGCTAACGCGCATTAACGACCCAGGCGGCGATGCGGCAACCTTTGCTCACTTACTCGAATTTGATTCGGTACACGGTCATTGGTCGCCGGGTTCAGGTATTACCTCTTCCAACAATGCGATTGTGCTTGATGGACGCTCCGTGGCGTTTAGCGCTAACAAAGCCATCCCTGACAGTGATTGGTCTAGCTGTGATGTAGTGATCGAATGCTCGGGAAAAATGAAAACCACCGAAAAGCTGCAGGCCTATCTTGACCAAGGCGTGGGGCGAGTGGTGGTGAGTGCACCGGTTAAAGAGCGGGGTGTATTGAACGTGGTCGTCGGGGTGAATGATCATCTTTACGACCCTGCTGCGCACAAGATCGTCACTGCGGCTAGCTGCACCACCAACTGCCTGGCGCCGGTGGTCAAAGTCATTCAGGAGACCTTTGGTATTCGTCATGGCTCAATGACCACAGTACATGACATTACCAATACTCAAACGATTCTAGACGCCCCGCATAAAGACCTGCGTCGTGCCCGTGCCTGCGGGATGAGCTTAATTCCGACGACCACCGGGTCAGCGAAAGCCATTACTGCGATTTTTCCTGAGCTGGAAGGCAAGCTAAATGGCCATGCGATTCGTGTACCGCTAGCTAACGCTTCTCTTACCGATATGGTGTTTGAGCTTGAGCGCGAAGTGACCGTAGATGAAGTCAATCAAGCATTAAAAGCCGCAGCTGACGGCCAGCTTGCGGGTATTTTGGGCTATGAAGAGCGTCCGTTAGTATCTATTGATTACCGCACCGACCCGCGCAGCTCAATTATCGATGCGCTTTCCACCATGGTGGTCAACGGCACCCAGTTAAAATTGTATGCCTGGTATGACAACGAGTGGGGCTACGCTAACCGCACCGCTGAACTAGCGCTTATGGTAGGCCGCGGGCAGGTGGATCGTGGCTGAATCGCCGTTATTGAAACTGCGTGCCCGAGTAAAGACGCTACCTTTCGAGGTGCGCCAATACATGCTGATTACCGGCAACTATTGGGCGTTTACAATAACCGATGGCGCGCTGCGCATGCTGGTGGTGATGTACTTCCATCAGTTGGGCTACTCCCCACTCGCCATCGCCATGCTGTTTCTGTTCTATGAAGCCTTTGGCGTGATCACTAATTTAGTGGGCGGTTGGCTAGGCGCACGGTTAGGGTTGAATCGAACCATGAACGTCGGGCTGGGGCTGCAAATCGTGGCCCTTGTTATGCTCATGGTACCTGCTGGCATGTTAACGGTGGTGTGGGTAATGGCTGCCCAGGCGCTGTCAGGTATAGCTAAAGACCTGAACAAGATGAGCGCAAAGAGCGCGGTTAAAGTGTTGGTTCCGAAAGAGAGCGCCAACGCTAACAGCTCGCTTTACCGCTGGGTAGCAATGCTGACCGGCTCTAAAAATGCGCTGAAAGGGTTAGGCTTTTTTGTCGGCGGCGTACTGCTAACACTGATTGGCTTTCGCGCTGCGGTATTGGTGATGGCGGTGATGCTTGGCGGCGTATTGGCATTATCGCTTTGGCGGTTAAAGGCAGACTTAGGCCGCCAGAAAGTGAAGCCGAAGTTCTCCGAAATCTTCTCGAAATCACGCGCTATTAACGTGCTCTCAGCGGCACGCTTTTGCCTCTTTGCGGCACGTGATGTTTGGTTTGTGGTGGCACTGCCAGTATTTTTATACGACCAGCATGGTTGGACGCACTGGACCGTTGGTGGACTATTGGCGGTGTGGATTATTGGTTACGGAGGGGTGCAAACCCAGGCGCCGAAGCTAACCCGATTAATTAAAGGTGATGCCCGAGCGCTAACTGCTGGCTGGGCGGCAGCGCTGGCGGTGCTGGCGATCTTACTGGCAATGCTGCCGTTAGCACAGGTGGGGTGGCTGGTGGTAGGGCTACTGGCGTTTGGGGTGCTGTTTGCGATCAACTCCAGCTGGCACAGCTACTTGATTGTGCATTACGCCCGCGCGGATGGGGTGTCTATGGATGTGGGCTTTTACTATATGGCCAATGCCATGGGGCGGTTAGTGGGAACACTACTTTCTGGTTGGCTGTATATGGCCTATGGGTTGAGCGCATGCCTGTGGGTGTCGGCGGCATTAGTCGCTGCCAGTTCCGCGATGGCACTGGCGCTGCCTAGACAAACCGCATGATGCGTTCGCCCAGGTTTGGATTAACACTCACCTTAGGCAGCGCACAGACTCTTGCCTGGGCATCCAGTTATTATCTGCCTGCTATTCTAGCGGTGCCTATGGCCCGCGATTTAGGCATGTCGCCAAGCTGGGTATTTGCTGCGTTTTCGGCTGCTCTATTGTTAACCGCAATGCTTGGGCCTAGCGTTGGCCGTTTAATTGATAAGCAGGGCGGTCGAGGTGTGCTAATGGCCTCGAACGCTGTCATGGCGCTTGGGCTGGTGGCAATGGCGCTATCCCAGGGTGTGTTCAGCCTCATGCTTGCCTGGCTGATTACCGGCATTGGTATGGCGATGGGGTTATACGATGCCGCCTTTGCTACCCTGGGGCGGCTGTTAGGTCGAAGCGCTAGATCCTCAATCACCGGCGTGACGCTTCTGGCAGGTTTTGCCAGCACTATTGGCTGGCCACTCACCGCCTTGCTGGAAAGCGAAGTGGGATGGCGGGCAGCCTGTGGAGTTTGGGCCGTGCTGCATCTTGTCATTGGTCTGCCGCTTAATGGGCGACTGCCTAAAGTAGGCGAGGACAGTGCTCAGCAAGACGACGAAAAGTCAGTGCCGCCGCCGGAGCGGCCTCGCCTAGCGATGATTTTATTAGCCTATGTGTTTGCTGCAGGCTGGTTTGTCTCAACCGCGATGGCGGCTCATTTGCCGAGGCTGCTACAGGAAACAGGTGTATCGCTTTCGGTGGCGGTAGCCGCCGCTGCGTTAGTAGGGCCCGCTCAAGTAGCCGCCCGGCTGGGTGAGTTTGCGCTGCTGCGTCATTTACACCCGCTTATAGCCGCGCGCGTGGCAACAACGCTTCACCCCTTAGGCGCGGCTCTGCTGGCCACAGTGGGAATGCCCGCCGCTGGTTTTGCGCTGCTGCATGGGGCGGGGAATGGCATGATGACAATTGCCTCAGGTACGCTACCGCTGGCGCTGTTTGGCCCCAAAGGGTTTGGGCAACGCCAAGGGTTAATTATTGCCCCGGCCAGGGCGATGCAAGCCTTAGCACCGCTGCTGTTTGGTTTACTAATAGAGCAAAACGGTGCTGGAGCGCTGTGGCTAACCTCTGGGTTGATGCTATTGGCAACGATTGCTCTGCTGTGTGTTCGTGTGCCGCCATCTTCAGAAAAACAGTTCTGAAAAATATCCCAGAAAAAATAGCTCAGAAAAATAGATAAGTTGAATAGCCAGCGATCATTGCCATTGAAAATATGATCGACAAAAAGGCTACCAATAGTTTTAGCTTGAACAAGGAGCGCAATAAGATCAGTTCGGTTAAGCTCGCTCCTGCGCTACCGATGATTAGCGCCAGTACGGTTCCAGCCCCTACGCCTTTGGCCATTAAGGCAGCAGCCATAGGTATGACAGCTTCTGCGCGGATATATAGTGGTACACCAATCACAGCGGCAACCGGAATGGCAAATGGGTTTTCAGGGCCCGCATACTGCTCAAGTAGTGTCGTCGGCATAAACCCATATATTACGCTTCCTATCGAGATACCTACCAGTAGGTAAGGTAATACGCCCAAGAAGTCTGACCACGCTTCTTGCCACAATCCGCGGTATTTTCCTTCTTGAGAAGCTATTTTCCCACCACAAGTAGTCGTGGTCACACTAGATTCGCATGGGGTCAATTTAGCAGCGCTACAGCTGTTTACTGTGGTTCCACAGCTAGATGCCACTTTCGTCGGCTGCTGTCGCACAAATCGATCAAACCCCACTTTTTGCAGTAGCCATCCTGCGCCCAATGAGACGAATAACGCCGCGAGCACATAGATAGACGTTAGCGTTAATCCAAAGTTGGCGAGAAGAAGAACGACAATAATGGGATTTAACAGTGGAGACGCGAACAAAAATACCATCATTGGCCCGAACCCGGCACGCGCTCGGATTAGGCCTTTTAGCATGGGAATTGTCGAGCAGCTGCAAAAAGGTGTGATTGCCCCCAAACCCACCGCTAAAAAGTAGCCTGCACGCCGCTGTGAGCTTAGTAAGGCTTCCACTTTGGAGGCCGGAATATGGCGTTGCAAAACGCCGACGAGCAGACTAATACCAAGAAACAGTACCGATAACTCAACGGCCAGAAAAGCAAACATACCTAAAGTATCTTGAAGTTGGGCGGTCATTTCTATATCTCCATGTTTCTAGTTTTATAGAATTAATTAAGAAGGTTAGATTGCATTCTTTAAGCTTGTCAACGATAATTCTAGAATATTGGAAATATAGAGTGGGGTGGTATCAATGGAGCATGATCATGTTGCGGCTAGCTTGGCCGAGTTGGGGAACAGCCATAGGCTGGCAGTGTTTCGCTTTCTAGTTAAGGCAGGCTATCAAGGGGCATCAGTGGGAGATATTCAGAAAGCGCTGGGTATTCCTGCGTCTACTCTGTCGCACCACTTAACACGTATGGCCAACGTGGGGCTAATTCGGCAGGAGAAACACAGCCGCACTATTATCTGCATACCTGAGTATCAACATTTGGATAATTTGATAGGCTTCTTACGAGAAGAGTGCTGTATGGGCAGTGCAGCTAAGCAAAATGCATAACTATTTAGTTGAGTATTTATAATACTGCACCGTCGACGTATAAATGGCGCAGCTTCCACCAACCTTCTAAACCGACACGTAGGCCAGCGTTGATGAGCTCTGGACAATGTAGACGGTGACATCATTTTGCACATAACGCTGAAACTGCTTAGCGTTATCAGGCTGATGCGCTTCAGCGACGGTGATATTGGTACTCCCTCCGCAGCAGCCGTGTCGAGGTGAAAGGCGAACGGTGATCGCTCCGCCATTCTCCTTAATAAATGCTAATGCGTTGTTATCTATATCAATCACACTGCCCATTGCTCTCCCTATATCTTGGTTACGGCACTAACGCGCTGGAGTGTAAACGGTTTCACCATCCTCTTTGGTAAAGTGTTCAACTGGCTGTTCCAGAAGGATTAAAACTTGTTCAGAGGGTCGGCACAGGCGAGCCCCTTTTTGGGTAACAACAATGGGGCGATTAATCAGAATCGGATGCGCCATCATGGCGTCGATGAGTTGAACATCGTTAAGGGATGAATCATCCAAATTTAGCTCGTCATAGGGTGTTCCTTTACGACGCAGCAGTTCCCGGGGGGGTATCTGCATCATTGCTAGTAACTCGATGAGCTTTTCGCGGCTGGGCGGTGTGTCAAGATAATAGATCACCTCCGGTGTTTCTCCAGAGGCTTCTATCATCGCCAGTGTATTGCGCGATGTACCACAGTTCGGATTGTGATAAATAGTGACGGACATGGTGACCTCAAAATGTCATTTAGGTGGCTTCACCGTCGGGTGCATTGCGCTGTGAGGGAGCCGTTTTAAAGGCGGGGGATATGCGGGTCGGGTCTAGCTGGCTTTTGTAACGAGATGCGGCTTCAGCCCACCACATTAATTGGCCTAGCGTACGACCAAAATAGCTTTCCCAGCGCTCCTGATCTTGAGCAAACTGCCCATCTTCGCTCAGCGCATCTTGCGCCTTAGGAATATGTATCATTGCCGATACCGGCAGGCAGCCAAGCTCTGATAGAAATGAGCGCATTGCAACTGCCGCTCGTAGGCCGCCCCACTGGCCCATCGAGTAGGTCACAATAGCGCTGGGCTTGAATGCAAACAGTGACGCACCGAAATGATTAAGCAGATGGCTAAGCGCAGGGCTCATGGAGTGGTTATATTCAGGGCTGACCATCACATAGCCATCGGCATGAGCGATTTTGTCTGCTAGCGCCGCTAAGTCATCCGGCGCATCGGCTTTGGCATAAGCAAAGTGGGGCTTAAACGGATCACTTAAATTCAGTGTTAGGGGGTCAATTATCTCGGCCGTGGTATCAGGGAGTGATGAAAGCAAACGCTCGCAGGCGTTGGCTACTCGTTCTCCAATACGAGCGGGTGAGGGCGGTGTACTAGTCCGTGTTGAGCCTAAAAATACTAAATAGTGTGCCATCGTACTTGCTCCCAATTAGCTGCTTTGTGCGGGAAAGTAATGCCGGGTGTTATTGGCAATTCTAACCAGTACCAACATAAGCGGCACTTCTACCAGTACGCCCACCACCGTGGCCAGCGCGGCCCCCGACTGTAACCCAAACAGAGCAATCGCCGCTGCGACAGCCAACTCAAAGAAGTTACTGGCTCCCACCATCGCGCCGGGTGCGGCAACATTGTGCGGCACGCGCCAGGCTTTGGCCCAGCCGTAGGCAATAAAGAAGATTAAAAATGTTTGGATAATCAGCGGTATCGCAATCAATACGATATGCAGCGGATTGTTTAGGATCACTTCGCCCTGGAAAGCGAATAGCAGGATCAGCGTAATGATCAAGCCAATGGGCGTTATCGGGCCAACACGCTTCATAAAGACGTTGTCGTACCATTCCGCACCACGTTTTTTGATCAACGTCTGTCGCGTGATGTAGCCAGCCGCGAGAGGAATGACAATATACAGCACTACCGATAGGGCAACGGTGTCCCATGGCACTTGGATATTAGAAATACCCAGTAGGAAGACCACAATCGGGGCAAACGCGAACAGCATGATCAGATCGTTAAGTGCCACCTGTACCAAGGTGTAAGCAGCATCGCCACGGGTCAAATAGCTCCACACAAACACCATCGCTGTACATGGTGCTGCGCCAAGTAAAATAGCGCCCGCCAAATACTGGCTGGCTAATTCGGCGGGAATTAAAGGCCGAAACACCACCATAAGAAAGAACCAGGAGATGGCGAACATAGTGAAAGGCTTAATCAGCCAGTTCACCGAGGTAGTGATGATCAAGCCTTTGGGCTGGCGCCGCACACCGAGTAGCGAGGTGAAGTCGATTTGCGCCATCATGGGGAAGATCATTGCCCAAATAAGAACCGCAACCGGAATGGAAACCTGTGCCACTTCAAAGCGTGACAGCGTTTCCGGTACTGCTGGCAGGAGCTGCCCGAGTAAAATGCCCGCTACAATAGCCAGGGCTACCCAGAGTGTTAGGTAGCGTTCAAACAGTCCCATTCCCTCGGCAGTGGTGGGCGATGCAGTATCTTGCCGTGCTGACATGGAAAGCTCCTTTTTAGATGGCGCGCTGGTTAACGCGTTTAGAGAGTTCTTCAGCACTCTCTTTACGCTCTGAATAACGGTCTGTTAGCAGGTCGCTGCGGTCGCGCACTAACAGCGTAAATTTCACCAGCTCTTCCATAACATCCACGATACGGTCGTAGAAAGGGGAGGGCTTCATCCGGTCGTTATCATCAAATTCCATAAAGGCTTTGGGGACGGATGACTGATTGGGAATCGTCAGCATACGCATCCAGCGCCCCAAAATGCGCAGCTGATTAACGGTATTGAAAGATTGTGAGCCGCCACACACTTGCATCACTGCTAGTGTCTTGCCTTGGGTGGGGCGCACTCCGCCCAGCGAAAGAGGTATCCAGTCTATTTGCGCTTTCATAATGCCGGTCATTGCGCCGTGGCGTTCTGGGGAGCACCACACCATGCCTTCGGCCCATTGAGCTAGCGTTCGCAGCTCGTCGACTTTGGGGTGGCTGGCATCTTCAGCATCCGGTAATGGCAACCCTCGCGGGTCAAAAATGCGTGTTTCTGCGCCCATCGCGGTCAGCAAGCGCGCTGCTTCCTCAGCCGCTAAACGGCTAAATGAGCGCTCACGTAAGGAGCCGTATAGCAGCAATATTTTAGGTGCATGTTCAGTGCTTTGAGTTACCCCAAGGCGCTCGCTGCTGGGGGCTTCAAATATTGCTGTATCTATATTGGGTAAATCATTCAGATGGGGCATCGCGGTCTACCTGTTATGCGCTAGGTTTGGCTAATAAAGCCATCATATACGTTTTTTCATATATTTCTAGTGTAGCTTCCACGCTGCCATATTTTCGTCATGATCCAGGCGTAAGGTTAAGCCATTAATTACATAAGAGGCTGTTTATTTATGTCGAAACGTCGTGTGTTGTTCCTTTGCAATGCAAATTCCGCTCGGTCGTTGATGGGTGAAGTACTGCTTCGGCATATGGCAGGAGGGCGCTTTGAAGCGTATAGCGCGGGTTCAGAACCCGATGAGCCTCATGCATTGACACTTGAAGCGTTGCGCAAGCAGGGGCTGCCTACCGAAGATCTACGCAGTAAGTCGTTGGATGAGTTTGAAAGCGAAACTTTCGATTTTGTCATTGTGCTTTGTGACAAGTCCCAGCAAGCCTGTCGAGATTGGCAAGGGAAGGCGGCCGAAGTGCTATTCTGGGACATTCGAGACCCTCGCCTGATTGGCAAGTCGGATGCTTATGAGCAGGCGTTATTAGAGATTCGTCGGCGCCTTCAGCTCTGGCTGTCCCTCCACACCTCTGATTAACCTTACTAAAAGGGGCGGGCCGAGATGAAAGGGATTAACAACTTAAGCGTCAAAGCGAGTTGGACGCTGGTACTGGCAGCTTTCAGTGGTTTGATTGTTGTTATTGGTGCGCTTGGGCTCTTTGCAAACCAGTTCGGCCGGGATGCCTTTATATCGCTTCATGAGCGGGACATGGAGCAAATTCGTGAGCTAGACGGCGCTTATATTCAACTGCTTCGTGCGCGTGTGCAGATGAACCGTGCAGCGGAATTAATTCGTACCCCATCATTTGATCTGCCTGAGCCTCTTATTGAAGAGGCGCAGCATTTGCTTGATTTAGCGAGTGAAGATTTCGCCCAATTTCAGGCCAGTGAGTTTGAGCCAGAACAGCAGCCATTGGTCGATCAATTAGCCAATGCTTTTCAGTCCTTCGTTAACAATAATCTTAATCTTCAAATGATGATGCTTGAGGAGCGCGATGTAGCTGGCTTTCTGTCTGGGGAATCAAGGGTGGATGGCAGTAGCCAGCGATTTGTGGAAAGCGCTGATGCATTTTTAGATGCCTCGGTACAGCGGGGCAACAGCATGTTGGTACGCTTTGAGCAGGTCTCCTCATTACTGTTCTGGGGAGTAGTGGTCGTGCTTGTTACCGCACTGTTAGTTGTGGTGGTGGTGGTATGGGGTGTGCGTCGGAATGTGCTGCGTCCGTTAAAAAAGATCACAGGGCATTTTCAGCGCATTGCCAAAGGTGACTTGTCTGGCTCCATAACGGCTAACTCGACGAATGAGATTGGTCAGCTGTTTAGTGAGCTTGCCAATATGCAGCACTCCCTAACGACTACCGTTAAACGCCTTAATGCCAGTAGCCAACAGGTATATACCAATAGCCAAGAGATGACCGAACAGAACCATCTGTTGGCGGGCCAAACCGATACTCAGGTATCAGCATTGCAACAAATGGCAGCGAGTTTGGAGCAGTTGACCGCCACGGTAAATCAAAACGCTGAAAGTGCTGCTCATGTCAGTCAGTCTACCGCGGATGTATCGCATAAGGCTCAGCAGGGTGATCAGGTGATTGCGCAGTTTATCGACACTATGGAGGCGATAAATGAGCATGCTGAAGAGATTCAAAGCATCATAAGGATAATAGAAGGTATTGCTTTTCAAACCAATATTCTCGCGCTCAATGCATCGGTAGAGGCGGCTAGGGCGGGTGAGCACGGGCGAGGATTTGCGGTAGTGGCTAATGAAGTGCGTGCTCTGGCAACGCGTAGCGCCAATGCTGCAAGCGACATTCGTGCGCGCATTGAGGCTTCGAGTGCGAGTGTTCGGCAGGGCAGCGTGTTATCTCATCAAGCTGGTGAGCATACGCGTGGGATTATGCAGGCTGCTGGTAATGTAAATACGCTGATGATGCAAATAGCTCAAGCTTCTGAAGAGCAGCGCCGAGGCATTGAAGAGGTCAACCTAGCGGTGGCGCAAATCGATACCACGACCCAGGATACGATGCGTCTGGTGAATCAGGCCACCCAAAGCGCTGAAGGGTTATCTGAAGAGGCGTTGCAGATGCGAGAGTATGCAACCCAGTTTAGCGTAGAAGAAGGGCAGCCCATTGAGGCTGAATTTGTCGACAAGCAAAAGCCTGCCAATCCAGATGAACTAGACTGGCAAGCGCTAAGCAGTGGGGCTGACTCAGTGTCAGTAGTTCGATCCCCCGTCCTGGCCTAAAATAGGTTAATCGATGAGTTCAACAGCAACTGCCGTTGCTTCTCCACCGCCGATACACAGGCTGGCAATGCCACGTTTGCCGCCCTTAGTGCGCAGGGCATGGATCAGTGTGGCGATAATGCGCGAGCCTGTAGAGCCAATGGGGTGACCCTGCGCGCAAGCACCGCCAAAAACATTGACCTTGTCATGGGGCAGCCCCAAGTCATCTATCGCAATCAGTGTGACCACGGCAAAGGCTTCGTTGATTTCAAATAGGTCAACGTCATTGACGCTCCAGCCCAGCTTTTTCATCAGCTTATCAATGGCGCCAACAGGGGCGATGGTAAACTCACTGGGGTGCTGTGAATGGGTTGAGTGGCCCAGCATGCGAGCCAGCGGCTTAATGCCATGCTTATCCGCCGCTTCTTGGCTTGCCAATATAAGTGCAGACGCGCCGTCGGAAATTGAACTGGCGTTGGCGGCGGTAATCGTGCCCTCTTTGGCGAAAGCAGGGCGCAACTGGCGGATTTTGTCGAGCTTGGCCTGGAAGGGCTGCTCATCATGCTCTACCAAGGTTTCGCCTTGGCGAGAGGTGACCATGACGGGCGCCATCTCGGCATTTAAGTGGCCTGCATTGGTGGCGGCCATGGCGCGCTCAAGGGAGGCTATCGCAAAATCATCCAGACGCTCGCGGGTGTAACCGCGCGCAGTAGCGACATCTTGAGCAAAGACGCCCATTAGCTTGCCCGTTTCTGCATCTTCAAGACCATCTAAAAACATATGATCTTTTAGCTCGCCGTGTCCTAACCGGTAGCCACCGCGCGCCTTGGTCAGAACGTGAGGGGCGTTGGACATAGATTCCATGCCCCCCGCCAGCAGAATCTCGCCACTGCCTGCTTTGATTAAATCATGCGCAAGCATGGCCGCTTTCATGCCCGAGCCACACAGCTTATTGATCGTGGTGGCGCCATTAGCGTCAGGAATACCCGCCTGGCGCATGGCTTGCCGCGCTGGGCCTTGTTTAACGCCAGCGGGCAGCACGCAGCCCATTATGCCTTCGTTGATCGCTGCTGGGTCGATCCCCGCTTCTTCAATCGCCGCTTTGATGGCGACCGCACCAAGCTGGGGGGCCGTCATGCTCGAAAGGCTGCCCATCATGCCGCCCATCGGCGTGCGTTTAGCGGCGAGAAATACAACATCGTTGGCGTTACTCATTATGTGTCTCCTGGTGCATTTATTGTGATTATCATGCTTGCGATTATTTGAATAAGTATCTGACTAAGTAATCGGTGATACGTTGACCCGTTGGCGGCGCTGTGGTTCTCTCCTGAGTAACCAAGCAAGCGCTAGTGTAAATGACATGAATGTAATGAATGCATCCCCTCGCCGCAAGGAATTGACACGCCTGGCCGCTCAGCTATTCGTCCAAGAGGGCTTTGATCGCACCACGGTGCGTATGCTGGCGCAGGAAATGGGCATTAAATCCGGCAGCTTGTTCCATCATTTTAAAGATAAACAGGAAATTCTTGCCGCGGTCATCGAAGAGGGCACCCAAAACGCCCTGACGATTGCCCGCAAAGCCTTGGCTGAGTGTGCCGCTGACCCAGAAGTCCGCTTGCGTACCATGGCACGTGCCCATCTCGAAACCCTGTTCACCGACCGTAATGCTCATGTGGTAGCGCTATTTGAGTGGCGCCGGCTCGACCCAGCAGCGAGTGCCCATTTAAGTCATTTACGGGATGCCTACGAAGCTTTATGGGTCACCGTTATTGATGATGCTTTGCAGGCTGAGCTTATTCACGGTGATCGTTTCCTGGTGTCACGCTTTGTACTTGGAGCATTAAATTGGACCGTGCGCTGGTATGATCCCAATGGGCCACGCTCGCCTGACGATCTAGCGGACGAGCTGGTCTCCATGATTATGCCCACCCCTGTTTGAGCCATCTCGTTTATACAGCTCCTACCAACGTCTAACCCCTTAATCCATGAGAGTGCTTGCTCTCTACGTCGATTACTTTTAGCGTTGCTTTTACGCTTAAGTTTCCGTTAACGTCAACGGATAATTATAACGGTCTTGGTTGCGACTTACCTTTACTGCTTTGTGCTCATTACCAACAAAAATTATCAACCACATTAGAGAGCCATCATGACAGCGACACCACAATCACTGCCCGACTATCAGCACTACCTCGATAGCTTCTCCATTGATAGCGTTATTGCCCGGCTGGATGACCATCAAGATGGCATGCTTAATGCTTTTGAGGCCTGTTGTGGGCGTCATGTGCGTGCTGGGCGTGGTGATGTGCTGGCGCTTGTGCAAGAAGATACGAAGGGTGATATGCATACCCTGACGTATGCTGAACTTGATGAGCAGAGCGCTAAACTGGCGGGTTGGCTTCAGGTTCAAGGGCTGGAGAAGGGGGATCGAATTGCCTGCATGCTGCCGCGTTCACCCCAGCTATTGATTGCAGTATTGGCAACATGGCGCATTGGCGCGGTTTATCAGCCGCTATTTACTGCCTTTGGCCCTGATGCCGTTGACTATCGTTTAGAGCGTGCCGATACCAAGCTAGTGATAACTGATCACGCTAATCGTTATAAATTTGATGGTTTGAGCCAGTGTCCGCCTGTGTTAGCCGTCGGAGGTGCTACCAGCGAGCATGCAGATGATCAAGATTGGCAAGCCGCATTGACGCATACGTCAATGAGCGATAAGCCGCCCAGGCTTTCACCCGAGCAGCCATTTTTGCAAATGTTCACCTCTGGTACCGTGGGCAAGCCCAAAGGGGTTGCCGTGCCATTGGCAGGTATGACTGCTTTTGCAATCTATATGGAGCTTGCCATTGACCTGCGTGATGATGACCGTTTCTGGAATATGGCCGATCCGGGCTGGGCGTACGGTCTTTACTATGCGATTGCCGGACCTTTATTGCTTGGGGTGACCACTCATTTCTGTGAGGCGGGGTTTAGTGCGGAAGGGGCGCTGGCATTTATGAAGCGCCACCACATTACTAACTTCGCCGCTGCACCGACTGCCTATCGATTGATGAAAGCATCGGGTCTGTTTGATGATGCGTATCAAACATTGGAACTGCGTGCAGCTAGTTCGGCGGGGGAGCCATTAAATACAGAAGTGGTTACCTGGGTTGAGAGATCGTTAGGCTGCCCTGTCATGGATCACTATGGGCAAACAGAAACAGGCATGACCTGCAACAACCATCATGCGCTTGATCACTTGAAGCATGTGGGCGCCATGGGCGTGCCGATGCCAGGCTATCGTTTAGCAATTTTAGATGCGGAGTACCATGAATTGCCTGCAGGTGAGCCGGGTGTTCTGGCTGTGGATATTAAAAACTCACCCGCGCACTTCTTTCCAGGCTACACCTGGCAAGAGAAGAACCCCTTTGTGGAAGGCTATTACCTCACCGGTGATGTAGTGATCCGCAACGAGGATGGCACCTTTCAGTTCGCAGGTCGTGATGACGACATCATCACCACAGCAGGCTATCGGGTGGGGCCAACAGACGTTGAGAATAGTGTCATGACGCATCCTGCGGTCGCTGAGTCAGCGGCGGTCGGGCAGCCCGATGAAATTCGTGGTGAGGTCATTAAATCTTACGTCGTGCTGCGCGAAGGCTATGAGGCAAGCGACGAGCTTGCTGATGAGATTAAGCAGCGAGTAAGGGACCGGCTCTCCACTCACGCTTTTCCACGTATTATCGAGTTTGTCGATGAGCTGCCCAAAACACCCAGTGGCAAAATTCAGCGTTTTAAATTACGTGCTCAGGCGGCAGAAGAAGCAAAAGCAGCCAAATAAACATAGCGCTTACAGGGAATACGGTTATGCAGGTTAAGGACAGTACCTTTTTGATTACCGGGGCCGCTTCTGGTCTTGGAGCGGCAACGGCAGAGCGTTTAGTAGCTGCGGGTGCTCGGGTCGTTTTGTGTGACTTGAACAATAGCGTAAATACGCATGCCCAGCAGTTGGGGGGGCAAGCTCAGGCTTGTTTGGCAGACATTACCTCTGCAGAGCAAATGCAGCAGGCGGTCGATGTGGCGGTTGCGCTGGGTGGCGAGCGCGGACTTTCGGGTGTGGTTCATTGCGCCGGTGTCGTCAGCGTAGCCAAGTTGGTTGACCGTGAAGGCAAACCAGCTGATTTAGAGAGTTATGCCAAAACGATCAATATCAACTTGATTGGTACTTTCAATGTTATGCGCTTGGCGGCTGCCGCAATGGCCAAGAATACGCCCAATGAGAGCGGCGAGCGGGGGGTGATTATTAATACTGCATCTATCGCCGCTTTTGATGGGCAGGTAGGGCAGTGCGCTTACAGTGCCTCTAAAGCTGGCGTTGTGGGTATGAGCTTGCCTGCGGCGCGTGAATTATCGCGACATGCTATTCGTGTTATGGCCATTGCCCCAGGTGTATTTGAAACGCCGATGATGAGCGAGATTCCCGACGAAGCTGCCCAGGCGCTAGCGGCTGCAGTGCCATTTCCCAAGCGACTAGGCAAGCCGGATGAGTTTGCCCAACTAGCTGAACAGATTATTACCAACCCTATGCTTAACGGTGAATTGATTCGTTTGGATGGCGGTATACGCATGCAATAAGTAGGCGGTAAGTAGGTGATAAAGTAGATAGAGCGACTCGTCGGCTTTTGGCTGGCGAGTTTTTTATTATTAGAGCTAAGGATTTACGCAATGGGCGACCAAAGTTCTAGAGTGTTTTAAGGCTAAATTCAAACGCTCGCTTGACTCTGAGGTGCGCGCGCGCTAATTTTCAAACATGTGTTTGAAAGCCTGTTGTCATAATAAAGTGATTGGCTTCCAAGCCCCCTATTTTAGGAGATGTGCGATGCCCAGCTATCAGGCCCCTATTCGTGATATGCGTTTCGTTATGGACGAGATGCTTAATTACCCCGCTCACTATGCGCGCTTGCCGGGCGGTGATGATGCATCACCGGATGTTGTTAGCGCGATTTTGGAAGAGGGTGCGCGTTTTGCTCGCGAAGTGCTGCTGCCTATTAATCAAAGCGGCGATGCAGAAGGGTGCTTGTTAGAAGGGGGCGAAGTAAAAGCACCAAATGGTTTTAAAGAAGCTTATCAGCAGTATGTAGAAGGTGGCTGGCCAAGCTTGGCGGCCGATCCAGCGCATGGCGGGCAAGGGCTTCCCCCCTCGTTGGCGATGATGCTCTCGGAAATGATCTGCGCTACTAACTTGGCATGGGGAATGTATCCAGGGCTATCCCATGGCGCTGCTGATGCTCTGCGCCATCACGGTACTGATCAGCAGAAGGCCACGTATCTTACAAAATTGGTCGAGGGCGTTTGGACCGGCACCATGTGCTTGACCGAGTCCCACTGTGGTACTGACCTCGGGTTGATCAAGACGCGGGCGGTGCCCACTGAGGGCGAAGCCTATGCGATTACAGGCACCAAAATCTTCATCTCTGCTGGCGAGCATAATCTAGCTGAGAATATCGTTCATCTCGTCCTGGCAAAATTGCCGGACGCGCCTGAAGGCTCGAAAGGCATTTCGCTGTTCGTAGTGCCCAAGTTCATGCCCGACGCCCAGGGTAAGGTGGGCGAGCGCAATGGCGTTAGCTGTGGTTCGCTCGAACATAAGATGGGCATTCATGGTAATGCCACCTGCGTGATGAATTTCGATGGCGCAACCGGTTACTTGGTGGGCGCGCCTAATAAAGGGCTAGCGTGCATGTTCACTATGATGAACGCTGCGCGTCTTGGTGTTGGTATTCAAGGTCTAGGTTTGATTGAGGCCAGCTTCCAGAATTCATTGAGCTACGCTCGCGATCGTTTGCAGATGCGTGGCTTGTCGGGCAAGCAGGCGCCTGAAAAGCCGGCTGATCCTATTATTGTCCATCCTGATGTTCGTCGCATGCTGTTGACTCAGAAAGCCTTCGCTGAAGGTGGGCGGATGTTAGTGTTGTATACCGCTCAGATGCTTGATGTTGTTGAACACGGTGAGCCGAGTGAAGAGCGGGACCAAGCAGAAACGCTGCTTGGTTTGCTAACGCCTATTGTTAAAGCCTTCCTAACGGAAGTCGGTTTTGAAAGCACCAATGAAGGCGTGCAGATTTATGGCGGCCATGGCTTCATCAAAGAGTGGGGCATGGAGCAATTAGTGCGCGACGCGCGTATTACCCGCTTGTATGAAGGTACCACCGGTATTCAGGCGCTTGATCTGCTGGGCCGTAAGGTGCTCATGAGCCAGGGTGAGTCGCTAAAAGTATTCACTAAGGAAATTCACAAGTTCTGCAAAAATGAAGCTGACAACCCGGCCCTTAAAGAATTCGTTGAACCGTTGGCAAAGCTGAATGCAGAGTGGGGCGAGCTGACCATGGGCGTGGGTATGAAGGCGATGCAAGACCGTGAAGAAGTCGGCGCGGCGAGTGTTGATTACCTTATGTATTCAGGCTACGTCACGCTGGCCTATTTATTTGCCCGCGCGGCCAAGCAGGCATCTGCCTCTCTAGAGGGTGACGATAAAGCCTTTTATGCCGCTAAATTGAATACCGCTCGTTTCTACTATCAGCGGCTACTGCCACGCACTAAAGCGCATGCGCAAATGATCCAGGCGGGGGCATCCAGTCTGATGGCTATCTCCAGTGAAGACTTCGGCTTAGGTTTTGAAATTTGAAGCGTCGATTATTGAAGGCGTAAGCTAAATTACGTCAACGAGCACTCTCTGGTCAGACATTCTGATCGGTGGTTTGCGGCAAGAGGAAGCCCTCTTGCCGCTTTTTTGTTTTTTTGTACTTCATACCTCTTGCCAACCCGGCCGTGAAACCGTAAAGTACGCATCCGTGCCGGGGACGCCAAGCGTTACCAGCGGTGGATGAAGGTGAAAACCTTCGGTTTGTCAGGTAGTTAGCGGTTTTAGGTGTGGCAAGTTTTACATCGAAAACAACGCCCTTGACAACCACCAGGAACTGCGTAGAATACGCCTTCCTCGCTGAGGCAAGCCAAGTCAACGGCAAGCCCGGTTGCTTTCACAGCAATCATCCAGCGAAAACGCTCTTTAACAATTTGATCAGGTAATTCATGTGGGCGCTTGCTGATGTGGTGACAAGTCACCCAATATCAAGGCAAGCGGTCATGACAATGTAAATTGAAATGAATTCGTTTGAACCTTGAGCCAAGTTTGATCCGCTTTTGTTGCTGTCGGCTAGTCCGTAAGTAACGAGTAAGGATCACAATGATTGTAAACTGAAGAGTTTGATCATGGCTCAGATTGAACGCTGGCGGCAGGCCTAACACATGCAAGTCGAGCGGTAACAGGGGTAGCTTGCTACCCGCTGACGAGCGGCGGACGGGTGAGTAATGCATAGGAATCTGCCCGGTAGTGGGGGATAACCTGGGGAAACCCAGGCTAATACCGCATACGTCCTACGGGAGAAAGGGGGCTTCGGCTCCCGCTACGGGATGAGCCTATGTCGGATTAGCTGGTTGGTGAGGTAATGGCTCACCAAGGCAACGATCCGTAGCTGGTCTGAGAGGATGATCAGCCACATCGGG